>JACPAH010000026.1 GCA_016180925.1 Candidatus Aenigmatarchaeota archaeon | reverse complement strand
AGAGGTTGCGGAAGGACCTGAAAGGCATTATTTCAAGGGCGTCTTTCACGTATCCAGCCCCGAGCATGAGCTCCATGCGGCGAACATAATTCTTCTCCCCCTCTATCCCGAAAGTCCCGGTGCCAACCATGTTCTTCAGCTGGCCAGGCCTGACCCAGTAGACGTCTATATTTCCCAGCGACATCGCCCATGCCTTTGAGTAGCATGCCGCAAACTGCATCGCCTCGTCAAGCGCGTTCTTCGCCGCGCTTTTCTTCCCGCATTTCACCACGGCAAAAGCGGCTCCGTGTATCTCGGCGTGTATGACTATGTCGCTGTCGTCGAGGCGCTTCTTTACGATTTCGCTGTTGGTTTTCGCGTCCTTGCCCGCTATGACAAGGAATTCGTCGCTGGTGAAGAACCACCTGTACTTGTGATACCATTCCCTGCGGACCTCCTCCTTGACGGGCTTTTCCCTGGCCATCTCAACGGCGGCGCGCCCTATCTTTTTCCCCATTTTCTTGCCTTCCTCAAAATATTTCTCGGCGTTTTTCTGGAGGCTGAGGGACCTTTCAAGCTTTATTTTCATGCCGTCGACCTCTATTTCCGAGCCTTTCATTTCCCTGAACAACCCGGAGATTTCGGAGAACTTCTCGTATATCTTTTCAGCCTTTGCCTTGGCCTCGCGCTGGCGCTCTTCCATCTTTTTCACGGCCGACTTCTGCTTGTCAAGGATGGAGGAGGCTCTTTCGCCGGAAACATCCCTTATCGAGGCTTCGAGGGCCCTGCCGAACATCTCGGATTCCGTCTCCTTCATTGCCGAGAGAATGCCTCCAAAAAGGTTTTTTCTGTCTCCGGCGGAAAGGCTTTTGCACGGCTTCGTCTTCTCTATGCCGCACGATTCCAGGATGCTTTCGGCATGGAATCCCATGCCGTTCTTGACAAGAACGGACACTATCTTGTCGTCGCTGTCCATGCAGCGGTCCAGCTCCTCAGGCGTCGCCACGCTTCCGCTTTCAGGGAACTTGTAGACGCTTCCGGGCATCAGGCTCCTGTCCTTCCATTCCCTCTGGGACAGCGCGGCTATTATCCTCATCTCAGGGCCGCACAGGACGACATTCCCCCTATGGAACATCTCTATAACCACAGTCCCCGAAGAAAACCCCATTACCATTATGCGATCGAACCTGTGCTGCGACAGGGAGGATATCTTCCTCCCCTTCAGGTGTTTCCTGAGAATCTGCGAGAAGCCCGTCGCCGGACTGCTGAAACCTTCGGACGCAAAAATGACATCGGGCCGTATCTCGATGCCGTTCTTCGACGATACCTTGAGAAATAGCCTGCGGCCGTCGTGAAAAACATTATCGAGCCTGCATCCCACGAACTTCTGGAGGTCACTGGCCAGCCGCATTATCTCCAGGCTTGTTATCTTCAACGGATTCCTCGAACTCTTTCTTGATTTCATGCTTCTTCGCCCCGAAATACTCCTCGAAATGCGGCGTCGTCACCAGAACTTTCGTCCTCGACTTCTTCTCGGTCTTTATGAGGCCGCGCTGCTCGAGCTCCTTCACATAGTCGTATGTCCGGTTTCCAACGACCTTCACTATGTCGGACTGGTTTATCGGCTCGTGATAAGCTATTATTGACAACACCCTTAAAAGACCCCTGGAAAGATCCGAGTGCGGCGTGAGGCTTGAGACATTCTCGACGAACTGGTCCTTCACGACAAGCTTGTACCCGCCGATGTTCGACAGCGTTATGCCCGATTCGGGGCTCGCATACTTTTCCTCCAGAGCTTTCAGCATCTTTTCTATGGAATCCTTCCTGAGCTTCATTATTTTCTGCATAGATTCCAGGGAAATAGGCTCCGATGTCGTGAACAGGATGGACTCCAGCATGGCCATGGATTTTTCCTGGGTCATTGGAGCTCCTCCATGAAACTTATTTTTATGTCGGCGAACATGTCCTCCTGCTCGCAAGATATCCTGCCGCGCTGGCACAGGTACAGCAGCGGGAGGAATGTGGAGACTATTTCCTTCCTCTTCCATGAAGGCACGAGCTGGGAGAAGAAGACGCTTTTCCGGACCTGTATGTCCGACAGTATCTTGCCTATCCTTTCCTCTATGTCCTCCTCGTCTGCTATGAGGTTCTCCACTGCCCGCCTCATCCTGAACTGCTTCGTCTCTTTCTTCTCCCTGAAGTCGAACGCCCTGTTGAGCGCAGTTATGAGCTCGGTAAGCGTGACCTTCCTCGTAGGCTTCCTGGTGACAGGTGATGGCAGGAGCGGGACGTCTATGTCAAGCGGCTCCACATCCTTCTTCCGAAGCTCCTTCTTCTCTTCCTCCTCGAATATGAGCTCGCACTTCATCCTCAGGAGGATGGCCGATATCAGCACGAACCTTGCCGGGACCTTGAAGTCGAACGACTTCAGGCGCTCCATGTGGTGCATGAACGAGTCGGCGAGCCTTATTATGTCTATGTCAAGCGGATTCATTCCCTCCTCCATCACTATGTTGGATACGACCTCCTGCCAGTCCGAGCCCAGGACTATCATCTGTATCATTGATTCTTCTTCCATATACCCCCCGCCTCCGGCAAATCGTATCCCATTTTATACATCCATTCAACCAGCCTTCGTCATGTCTATACCAAAGACCTTCGATACCCCGCCCTCTATGGAGACTCCGAACACCTTGTCGGCCTCCTGTATCGTAATGTCGTTGTGGCTTATGACTATGAACTGCACCTGAGCAGAATATTTTTTTATCAGCTCTGCTATCTTCTTCGTGTTCGCCTTGTCCAGAGCGGCGTCTATCTCGTCCAGGACGTAGAATGGCGCGGAACTGTACTGCATTATGGCGAAAAGGAAAGCAAGCGACGTCAGGGTCTTCTCCCCGCCGCTCATTGCATCCAGGTTCACGACCCTTTTTCCCATCGGCGACGCCTCTATGACAAGTCCCGTGTCTATGTTGTTTTCCTCCTCCAGCCTGAGTATGCCGGCGCCGCCCGTCAGGTCACCGTATATCCTGGCGAAATTCTCCCTTATCTTTACCATGACTTCCATGAATTTGTCGTACCGCTTCTTCTCGACTTCGTGGACTATTCTCATTATGGCATCCTTCTCCTCAAGGAGCCTCTCCAGCTTCCTCTTCATCTCGCCGAACTCGACCCCTATTGTCCCGTACTCCTCTATGGACTTCATGTTTATCGGTCCCAGGCGGTTTATCTCTATGACGCAGGAGCGGACTTTTTCCTGGAGCTCGTCCACGGACTTGTCGTAGAATTCCTGGACGTCCCTGTACTCGCCGAACTCGATGCGCAGGTTGTCAAGCACCGCCTCCAGACGGGCCTTTTCTATCCTGAGCTTGCTCACCCTGCCCTGCTGCACGAGGCGCTGCTCATACAATTCCTTCCTTTTCTTCCTCATGCCGTCTATCTCCTTCTCCTCCGCGCTTTTTTCCTCCTGGAGCTTCGTCACCTCCTTCGTCTCCTCCATTTCCTGCCCCCTCAGCCCCTCAAGTTTCGATTCAAGCCCGGAGACTTCGGCTTCCAGGCCGCCCTTTTCCTCTTCGGCCTTCGCGGCATGGCCAGAGTACTGGTCGCCGGACTTCTTTCTGTAGAACCCGCCTATTATGGCGCCGGACGCCTCTATCAGGTCTCCGTCCAGGGTTGCCGCCCTTACCCTGCCGAGCCTGCGTGCCTTGTCAAGGCTGTCCGCTATGACCGTGCTTCCAAGGACATAATCCACAGCCGGAAGATAATCCTTGTCGAATTTCACGAGATCCGACGCCCATCCGATGTAGTCGCCCCTTGCGTCCTTCCTCTTCCCTCCCCTTATCTTGTTGAGGGGAAGGAAGCGCGCCCTGCCTATCCTCTTCTCTTTGAGGAACCTGACGCATTCCGAGGCGACGTTGTCGTCATCGACTACTATGTCGTCGGCATGCCTTCCCACGGCGACCTGTACCGCTATCCCGTACCTTTTCGGCACCGACAGAAGGGAGAACAGCGTGCCCCTGACCCCCGGATGCCCGAGCTTCAGAACTTCCTTGACGGCCGGGTTCTGCCTGCCGGCCGAAAGCTCCCTGAGCCTCTCCAGCTCCCTGTCTATAAGGTCGATGCGGTCGTTTTTCCTTATTATCTCGGTCTGGAGCTCGTCGATTTTCCTCTGTACGCCGTAGTTCCTGGACTTCTTTATCAGCTCGTCGCTCTTCCTGAACACGTTCTTCTCCTTCTTCTCGAGCTCCTTCTCCGCAGACTCGAATTCCGATTCCAGCGCGCCGAAGCTTTCCTCGCCGCTTTTTATCCCAGCATCCATGACAGAGTATTTCTCCTCGGCATCGGACAGTTTTTTCCTGACGAGAGACGCTTTCGACTTCTTCAGCTCGCCGCTCAGGGTGACATATTTTTCCGCCACCTCCTTCTCCTGCTTAAGCCTCTCCACCAGGCGCTGCTTCTCGGCGACGACTATCATGTTCTCCTTCACCCTTGACTCGACCTTCTCCAGTTCTATGGAGGCTTTCTGCTTCTTCTCGTCAAACTCGCTTATTCCGGATATCTCGTCGAGGATGGAGCGCCTTTCCTGGGCTGACATCTCTATTATCTTGGTGACGTCGCCCTGCATGATTATGTTGTAGCCCTCGGTGAACAGGTTGGCATACGAAAGGATGTCAAGGACTTTCGCCCTGGTCGCGTTGCGGCCGTTTATCTTGTACACCGAGATGCCGCTCCTCGTTATCTTCCTCGAGACCTTCATCTCCTTCTCGCCGGGTATCCTGTCGTCGGAATTGTCCAGATACAGCGAGACCTCGCAGAAGTCCGCCGGTTTCCTGTCCCTGGCCCCGTTGAAGAGAAGGTTCTGCAGCTTCTCGGCGCGTATGCTGCGGGCGGACGTGGTGCCAAGAACGAAAGTTATTGCGTCTATGATATTTGATTTCCCAGAACCATTCGGGCCCGCGACGCAATTAAACCCGTCGGGGAAGGGTATCATGACTTTCCCGGCGAATGACTTGAACCCCTGCATCGTTATCCTGTCGAGCCTAACCATTCCTACCCCCCTTTTTTCTGTTATCGGAGTTTTTCAGCTTCTCAAAGACGGCGCTGTTCACGAAAGCGGCGGCCGATGGGTACTGGTACCTGTTCTCCTCCTTCCCTATCAGGTCCTTTATCTCCTGCAGGAGCTTCTTGTCGATTCTTACTACCGGCATGGAATCCCCAGTTACAATTAGTTACTATAGATTACTCTATGTAACATATAAATAGTTTGCCGGCCGGAAAGCTTTTAAACATCAATGGCGTATCTATAATCAGAAAAATATGCCTGATATGTTCTATGTTGGGTATACAGAGAAGAACGGAAAGGGGGTTTTCGCCGCGAAACCTGTAGCGAAAGGCCGGCCAATATTGAGGCTGACCGGCTGGATAAAGGAGAGAAGCGAGATATTACTGCCTGCTTATTCCCTCCAGGTCGGGGAAGACTTGTTCCTGGACGGCGAGAAGAGCGACCATATGAATCACAGCTGCAGCCCTTCATGCCGCATAAATTTCAACACCCTCGAAGTTGCCGCCATACGCGACATCTGGAAGGGCGAGGAACTGACTTTTGACTACAACACGACCGAATACGACATGGTCAGGAACGGCGACGCCTTCATGTGCAACTGCGGCTCGAAGGAATGCGTGGGCTTCGTGAAAGGATTCAAATATCTAGGCTTTGAGAGGAAAAAAAAGCTTCAGGGCATCCTGTCGCCTTTCCTGAGGAAGAAAATGGAAGAAGAGCTGTCAATAAAGGTTGGCTAGTATATATATCCCCAGGTCTGGAGCTTGTCCGAATCGTAGTACCATCTGAGGCCTATATCCGTCCTGTAGAACATGTTGGGTATCATGATGTTTTTCACCCTGTGGTAAGCCTGCTTCCTTGCGGCGTCCATGGTGCTTCCCGAGCCTGTCACGACTAGCGAATATCCCATCGTGCCGGCAAGACGCCAGTCATTGTCCACAAGCTTGACGTCGCAGGGATGCACCCCTCCCATGTTCGGCTTCTTAAAAAGTATTACAGCATCTTCCGAATATCTCTTGAAGGCCTCCGGATCGTTGAAAGGAAACGGCGGCACTGCGACAACAACGCCGAGCTGGAACCCCCTCTTTACCTTTAGATCGTACTTCTGCCTGCTTGCAATAGAATGGAGAAATTCCCCCCACGGGCTCAGGACGCCTTCCATGGCAATGCTTATGTGGGGATAGCCGAAGCGCGACGTGAATTCGAGGGGGTATATGCCCTTCGAGTTCACTATGCAGTTTATGTCTATATAACCGACGTATCCGCTATCGGCAAGGTTCTCTTTCATTTTCAGGAGTGTCTGGTTGAATATGGTGTTGGGCTGCGAATAATACATCGATGTATTGCCGCACCAATAAGGCTTGCCGTTGCGGCGAACGTACATTATATGATTTTCGACAGTAGCGCAGTAAACTTTTCCTTCGTAACCGACCATTTGAATGTCTCTTTTGTCAATCCACGAATCAAGTTTTTTTATCCTTTCCAGGACTTCATACTGCACCCTTGACCTGTCTGCAAAATGGTTTTCTATCCAGATACTTCCTTCCCTTTTTCTTGCCTTTACAATGCCGATTCTGCCTATTTTTAGCAAAAGTTCCTGGATGTCATCCGCCAGAATCCCGGATGATGTATAAAATATCCTAAAGCCGTTTTTCATCATGATCCCATCACCCAGTGCGAACCATTTCAGGAAGATTTCAATCTGCCTTGGTGAAAGCTCCTTTATCATTGAAGGAACGCGTTTATCTGGGGCTTTGCCAAAATCTTTGAGATAAGAGTAGAGCTGTTTGTTATAAGCATAGAATTCCCCCCCTCTTTTTGAGAAGCCGAATGGAAGATTTTTCAGCAGCTCTTCTATAAGCTTTGTTTTTTCCTCATTCTTCTGGGCTATGCCGACCTTATATCCTTCAGACGTATAGCCGTCAGAAACCCATATTCCCATAAATGCAGTCCACACATCCATAGGAATTTCTATTTCAGGCGTCTTATGAAGAAGCACCTGATCACCCCTATAATTCAATGTCACGGAAGGCAGCACGAAATATTCCTGTTCAATGCCAATCCATCTGCCGGTTCTTTTTATCACAGACTGGTTCTGCAAATTCCTTGCCCTGACAAATTCAAATTTGTCCGACCCGTTTCTTGCATTCCATTGGCTGTTTACATACATGTTATGGTCAGGAGTTACCATTATATCCAGGGTCTGGTTTTTCACTGAAACAAGCTTCTTATGGTGGCTGAAGCAGACGATGTTTGAGGGTTTATGAAACTCTATAAAATGGCATGACGGATTAAGCGTGCATATTTCATCATCATAAGAGATATTCGCGAAAAACTTCCACCCTTCTTTTGTCAGAACCTCCGTCTTTTCGTCGTAACAGCCCATCTCGCCCGTGCTCGGGCCTATCTCCCCTGGGAACATCCTCTTGTGCTCAAAGTTCACGTTCACCGGCGTGATGAAATCCTCTCCGTTGAAGAAGGCCCCTATAGCCACCTCAACACCCGATGCATACTTCTGGAGCTGGAAAAGCTTTATCTTGTTGGACCAGTTCTTTTTGTAGTGTTCCAGGACCTGGATAACGTCCTTGCCGTCATCTTCCTGTCCTATGAAAAGGAGTTCTTTCTCGTTCTGTGCAAGGCCGCTTGGCTTTATCACGTATCTTCCCGGGCTTTCCTTTATGAATTTTACAGCCCCGTTGAAGTCGGTGAAATTCCAGTTCGGAAGCGTCGCCATCCCTGCCTTCTTCATCTCTTCCTGCCCGAACTCCCTGCTAATCTCCAGCTTGTCGGTGTACGAAGAGCCGCCGACGACAACTTTTCCCTCCTTCCTGAGCCTGTCAGCAATTTCCCCGAATTCGCTGTCATCAAATACTATCACGTCCGCCCAGTCCGTATGCTCTTTCCACGAGTCCACCTTGTCAACAAAGCCATCGCATATGTCCTTCTGGTCCTCCTTAATTATGCAATACTTCACCTCGTGGCCTTCTTTCTTTATCTCCCATGCTAGGTCGCCTATCAGGGCTTCATTGGAAACAAAAAGAAATTTTTTCCTTCCATTCTTCCCGTTTTTTTCCATACTAAACTTATTGAACTGAGTAGAATATAAATTTATCAGAGAATTTTGCCGGAATATGCGCATTCATGCGTGTTTTGAGAGCATTTTTCCATAAAATAAGAAATTTATCCGGGTTTTTGGCGCAAAATTCGCCTTGCGGAATAAAAATTTTCTGCTACCGGCGATTTTCCATATGCTTTTTAATAATAGCAATTCCAAACAGCCTATGATAGTATCCAGGGCCGCAGAGGCGGTGATAACGAAAGACGGCAGCGAGGCCGTGAAAACCAGAGTGAAGAAGGGTTACAGGATAAGCGAGCTCGACGATGCCATACGGAGGAAAAGGAGCCGCATGGAGGCGAGGCTCATGACAGAGGCGAGGCGTGCAGGGGTCAGGAGCCCCGCAGTGACGGGCCACGACGAGTTCTCGATAAGAATGGAATATATAGAAGGGAAGAAGCTCAGGGACGCCATGAATCCGGGGAACTGCACGGCTCTGGCATCCATGATGGCGGAATCCATGGCAAAGCTCCACAACGCCGGCATAATACACGGCGACCCGACGACAAGCAACATGATACTGAAAGGCGGGGAGGTCTATATCGTGGATTTCGGCCTCGGCTTCAGGTCGGAGAGGGCCGAAGACAAGGCCACCGACCTTTATCTGCTCCGCGAGGCCATGTCGTCGGTTCACCACGGAATCCTCGACGGAGCATGGAAAACGATTTTAAAAGTTTATCGGAAAAATAGTAAAGACAGCGCAAGCATATTCAAAAGCCTGAATATTATAGGGAAAAGGCGCAGATACAGGTAAACAAAATGGCACGAATGCACAGCAGAAAACACGGAAAGCACGGCTCTCACAAGCCTCCGAGAAAGAAGCATGTATGGATGGCTTACGAGAAGGACGAGACGGAAAAGCTCATATCGAAGCTCGCAAAGGACGGAAACAGCTCGGCCGTCATAGGGACGATTCTGAGGGACCAGTACGGGATACCCGACGTCAGGGTATTCGGCCTCCGCGTCAGGAAAATAGCGGAAAAGGAGACAGGCGAACAGATGATGGAAGACATGTACAATCTCATGGTGAATGCCGTGAATCTCCACAGGCATATGGACGAGAACAAAGGGGATGCAAAGGCGAAGCACGGCCTTGAATTGCTGGAGTCAAAGATAAGGCGCCTGGGAAAATACTATGCAAGGGAAGGCAAGCTCCCGAAGGGCTGGAAGTACAGCATTGACGAGGCAAAGCTTCTCGTGAAGTAAATCGTGATTTCATGGAATTAGTCCTTCATGACCCTATGTTAGAACCATACAAAAACTCCCGTGAATTCAGGGACTATTTGGCGGAGCGTTCTAATTGAGACATCGCCATGTCATTGCAGGGTTCCGGGAGAATGCGACAGAAGACAGGCAGTAGACAGGCTTCTTGACATCTCTGAAGATATGATGATGTGTTTTGGCGTGTTACCAACGCCGGTAGATGGTCAAATCTGCAGATTCCACTGCTTTGAAGCAGTGGTAGAGTGGAATCTGAGATGCTCAACGATTCACCAATCCTCAAAGAACAGAAAGTTCTTTGGGATGTCAAAAGCCTCCGGCTTTTGCACATTTCAATAAGCCACCGCCTTCAGGCGATGGTCGTTGACACCCCGCTGGAATTTGCAAACCAATTTGGGATATTTTACATTGACACTTTGACGGAATAGCTGTGATGCCGGCCGGAGCAGCATTTTAGTCGTTTTACTTCGTATATTACTCATGCAGCAGAAGATAACCAGGAACCAGATTCTGCAGTATTATTCCGACGAAAGGATATCAGGCCAGATATTTCTTCACTCGAAGGGGCGCGAGGTGGCAGGCGCATTGTGGGACGGGAGCTACGACAAAAGGCCCAATATGCTCCAGTTCCAGAACGACGTCATACAGATGGTGAGGAAGGGCATAACGTCTTTCCACTATTCCGCCGAACGATGGAGCAACCCGATGGCCCTCACTTCATCCAACTACAGCGAGCTGAGGACAGGATGGGACGTGGTAATAGACATAGATTCCAGGAAGGGCCTGGAAGAATCCAAGACAGGCGCCATGCTCGTCTGCAAGCTGCTCGAGAAGTACGGTATAAAGAATCACACTGTAAAATTCTCCGGAAGGCGGGGATTCCATATAATATTACCGTGGGAGATGTTTCCCCCGGAGATAGACGACAAGCCGCTTTCCAGACTTTATCCTGAAATACCCAGGATAATAACAGGCTTCGTGCGGGAACGGATAATGGATGACATGAAGCTGGAGCTCGGCACGCCGGAGCCATACAGCGTCATTGAGATAGAGAAGGACTGGGGAAACAGGCACATGTTCCGCGCGCCTTTCAGCTTCAACGAGAAGACTTGGCTCGTTTCGCTGCCCATAAGAGCTTCCGGCATAAAAACCTTCGAGCCTGGGCAGGCAGCTTTCGACAAAGTCCTGTCGATGAGCGAGCCGCCCGGAATAATGGGGGCCGAAAAGGACGAGGCTTCCAACCTTCTCTTGGACGCGGTTGACTGGAACGCCTCGACGAAGGTCTACGAGGAGAAGAAGCCGCCCAGGGCGAAAAAGTTCGGAGGGCGAATAGGAGAGGACGCCTTCCCGCCGTGCATGAAGGCCATTCTTGGCGGGATGAGCGACGGCAGGAAGAGAAGCATTTTCACCCTCATAAACTTCCTGCGGAGCATGAACTGGACGATGGAGGAAATAGAGCAGAGAATATACGAATGGAACGAGAAGAATTCACCGCCCCTCCCAAGAACGGTTATTGTAGGTCAGCTAAACCACGCCTCCAGGAGGGAAAAGACTCCACCCGCCAACTGCAGCCTTTCCATGTATTATTCGGACATAGGGATATGCCGACCAGATTCCATATGCTTCGGAAGGAACGTGATAACGACAGACGGCAAGCCGGACCTCACTAAAATAAAGATAAAGAACCCGGTGAATTACCCATTCAGGCGCCCCGGAACCGGGAAGAAACCCAGGCGGGGCTTTTCCTGCATGTGCGGCGAGGAATTCGAAACGATGAAAGCCCTGAACAACCACAAGTCGAAGAACCATTAAGTTTAATAATTTCACGGGTTTCATAGTCTTATGCTCACCTTCGACAAGATACGCGACATGGAAAGGACGGAGCGCGACAGCAGGAAGCTGCAGCGCATCCCGGAGGAGCTGACTGAGCAGCTGAGGGACTACATAAACAGGAAGGAGTCCATAAAGGAGAAAACACTCTCCGACATGAACGAGCTGGAGCGCATACGGGACAGCATCCGGAAGATATTCGAGATGCGCCAGAAGAAGATACTGGACGGGGTTTTCGAGACGAGCACGGGAGGCCGCCCGCCGGATTTTCTGACAAAACAGGAGACCGAGCTTTTCGAGCGGCTTGTCGACATCATCAACGGCTTCCGCCAGACGATATTCAGCGAGATGAACAGGAAAGAGAGCGCCCCCGAAAAAGCCGGGGATGAAAGGAAGGATTTCTACAAGGTGCTGGCCGACCTGCCGGAATTCATAGGCCCTGACATGAAAACTTACAAGCTCAGGAAGAACGAAATTATACAGATATCAAAGCCTTTAAATGAGTTCTTGCTGAAGAAAGGTGTTATTGGAAAAGCCGATTAGCATGAAAATCCCGAAATCCCAGAAGAAATACTGCCCTTTCTGCAGAAAGCACACGCAACATACCCTGGAAGAGGCGAAAAGAAAGCCGAGAAGGCAGAACACGAAGAGCCAGAGGCGGTTCCTGAGGAAGATGGCCGGCTACGGCTCCTTCCCGAAGGAGAATCCGAAGGGCAGGGAGAAGCCGACGCGCAAGCTGGATTTCAGGTACAAGTGCGCTGTATGCGGCAAGAAGCACACTTCAGGAACCGGGTTCAGGGTCAAGAAAGTCGAGATGAGCGTTCCGGAAAAGAAACAGTGATACACCATGGTCCTTGAAAGCATAGCTGCATCCTTCAGCCCCATCATATTTGTTTCGATGTATTCCACGGCAATGCTGGTCCTGATAAACGTATTCTACAGGATACTGGTAAACCAGACAAAGGCCAAGGAGACGAAGGAGCTGATAGCGGAGCTGAGCAAGAAGATGAAGGAGAACCAGAAGTCCGGGAACAAGGAAGAGGCCGGCAAGGCCATGAGCCGGATGATGCAGGAGCAGGGCGGCCTCATGAGGATGAGCATGAAGCCCATGATTGTATCCCTCGTGATAGTCATAATATTTTTGCCGGTCATTTCCGGCATCTACAACGGCATGACAGTTGCCAGCCTGCCGATACCGCTCCCGGTAGTGAACCAGAGCGTCGGGTGGCTGGGATGGTACATAATATTTTCGATACCTGCGGCCATCGTGATAAGAAAACTCATGAAGATAAGCGTGTGACAGATGTTCCTGACAAAAGGGCATGACATATCGAACTATTCCTACGGAAAGTACCCCGGCTCCAGAAGCGTTGACGAGCTGCTCCGGAACGGCATAATAATACTCGACAAGTGGCAGGGGCCGACATCCCGCGACGTGTCATCGACAGTGAAGAAACTCCTGTCGCTTTCCAAGGCCGGTTACGCAGGCACGCTGGATCCCATGGTATCTGGCGTGCTTGTGATATGCCTGGAGAATGCGTGCAAGATAATGCCTGCGCTCCAAGGAGTGGAGAAGGAATACGTCGGCGTCATGCGCCTGCACAAGGAAGTTCCTGAAAAGGAGATAAGGCGCGTCGTCTCGTCGTTCACCGGCGCCATAAGGCAGAAGCCTCCGGTAAGGAGCGCAGTTGCCAGAGTCGAGCGCACGAGGCACATATACGGGTTCGAGATGCTCGACATTTCTGGCAGGAACGTTGCGTTCAGGGTATCATGCGAGGCCGGCACCTACGTGAGAAAGCTCTGCCATGACATAGGGCTAAAGATAGGCGGCGCCCACATGTCCGAGCTGCGCAGGACACGGGCCGGGCGCTTCACGGAGGGCATGTCATGCAGGCTCCAGGACGTCTCGGACGCTTACGCGATGTGGAAGAAGGGCGGCGACGAGTCGATAAGAGACTTCATCCTGCCGGTCGAGACAGGCGTTGAACACCTGAAGAAGATAGTGATGAAGGACTCGGCGGTGCATGCGGTGGCAAGCGGCTCGCCTCTCTATACGGCGGGCGTGTCGCGTGTTCAGTCGGACATAATGAAAGGCGAAATGGTTGCAGCATTCACGCTGAAAGGCGAGCTTGTCAGCATCGGGCAGGCTGACATGGCAAGCAGCGAGATGCTGAAGAGGAGGGGCATAGCGATGAAGACCGACAGGGTGATAATGGACAAAAGCGTCTACCCCAGGATGAAATGAGATTCTTCGAGCACCACTGATTTATAAGATTTTCCTGCTGATACCTATGATGCTGAAGAAGGAGCTTCTTGACATACTGGTATGCACGAAGTGCAAGGGCGAGCTCATTTTCAAAGACTCGCTGGAATGCAGGAAATGCGGGCTCAGGTACAAAATCCTGAATGGCGGCATACCCGACATGCTCCTGGAGCATGCTGAAAAATTCTTATAATTTCACGGCAAACAATACAGATGTTCTACATTCTTGAGTTCGGCGGACAGCACACCGACCTCATTGGCAACAGGCTCAGGGACATGGGATTTGATGTCAGGTATGCAGAAAGCGATGCCAGAATCCCGGAACTTCGCGACGCTTCCGGGATAATAATATCCGGCGGGCCGAAAAGCGTGAGCAACGGCTATCCGCACGACCCGGCACTTTTCTCTTCCAGAGTGCCTGTTCTAGGGATATGCTACGGAATGCAGCTTCTGGGGAAGCATCTGGGTGCAGGCATCCACAGGAGGACAAGGGAGTACGGCGAGACGAGGATGTCAATACTTGATGACAGCGACCTGTTTCACGGCCTCGGAAGCGACGGCATAGTGTGGATGAACCACGGCGATTCCGTAACACATGACGGCGATTTTACCACCCTTGCCATGACGGAGAAGGGCGTGCCGGCTGCTATGAGGAGCGGAAACCTTTACGGGGTGCAGTTCCATCCTGAAGTCACCCACACCGAGAACGGCAGAGAAATATTGAGGAATTTCGCGGAAAGGGTGTGCGGTCAAGAGCCGGGAGAAATGAAGGAAGAAGGGTTCGATGCCGGCGCGTTCATTGACGAAGCTGTCCGCTGCCTGAGGGAAGAAGCCGGCGACAGGACTGCCCTGATATTGACGAGCGGAGGGGTCGATTCGACTGTTGCAGCCAAATTGGCACAGATGGCCGGAGTCCGGCGGCAACATGCTTATCTGGAATCAGGAAACGGGAGGAAAGGCGAGGCAGCATACGTATCAGGCACTATAGGACACCTGCTGGATGCTGAAATATACATCCATGTCAGGAGGCAGATGTTCCTTGATGCGCTCTATGGAATCCATGAGCCGGAACAAAAAAGAAAATTATTTGCAGACCTCTATGCCAGTGCGAGGCATGATATGGAAAGACTGTTCGAAGAAGATGAATACGTTCTTGTTCAGGGCACTATAGCAACCGATAGGAGAGAAAGCGGAAAGGAGGCGGGAAAAGGCCGAAGCAGGGACAGCGGCACCGCGGCCATAATAAAAACCCACCACAACACGCGCGCCGAAGACACATGGAGAGGCGCGACAGTCTCGCCTTTGGCGGAACTGACAAAAGACATGGTGCGGATGGTTGCCAGAAAACTCGGCCTGCCAGGAGAATTGTCAGAGCGCCAGCCGTTTCCCGGGCCTGGAATGTTCATACGCTACGCCACAGGATTTCACAGTTATGGCAGAGGCCTGGAAGATTCTGCCAGTGATATAGCCGCATCATACGGTCTGGAAGGTCATGTCCTCCCAAGGAAGGGCGTCGGGCTCAAAGGAGACGACAGAGCGTTCGAGCATGCAGCGCTTCTGGCAGGAGGAAGGGACTGGGATAATGTAAGAGCCGCATCAAAGTCTATCATAGAGGATACCGACGTCTGCCGCGTGCTCTATCTTCCGCATGAAATGCGTTTCAAGCCCGGACATTTCATGGAAAGCGGCGACTATCCGATGACAGAGAGAACCCTGGAAAGGCTCAGGGAAGTCACGGATGTTGTCGAGAGTACGATGAGAGACCATGACGTGCAATCATCGCAGACGCCTGTAATAACTTTCGGCGGGCCTGACGGCTGGATAAACGTTATAAGAGATGTGCAATCAGAGGATTTCAGGACGCTGAGGCCGCTGAGAAAGCCCGGCGAGTTCCCATGGGAATGCTATGACGAGATAGACAGAAGGCTCAGGGAAAGGCTGGGCGGCGAGGCCGGCATGACAACCTTCGACGTCTCGGACAAGCCCGGCGGCACGACGGAATGGGAATGAGTTCAAATCTCGATGCCGCTCTTCCTCAGGCATTCCACGGCCTTTTCCAGATGATTTTCTTTCACTAGGATGTGGTCCGTTGAATACGACGAAAGGACGAGTATGGGTATTTCGCTTTCCGCGAACGCTTTTGATATGCCATCCAGCAATCCTATAAGGTCGAACGGCAGGACGGTATCAAGCGTTATGATGCGAAAGCCTGATTCCATTTCCCCTTCTATCTCGGAATTCTCTGCGACAACAGCGGTTATCTCCTTGCTGTCGGCAATGACAGCGAAGACCGATTTGTTGAACGAAGGCATGGCTCTGCATTTGACCACAGAATACGTACCGTTGTTCACGAATGCTTTCATGAGCGCCGAGAGGGAGATTTGAACTCCCGCATGCAGATGCATACAAGCTTACCGTTTCTTTTTCCGCCAGCGTCTGCAGAGGACAAAGTCCTCTGAGATCTTGAAGGAATTTTTTAAAATTCCTTCCAAGACTTTTCCGGCGGAAAAGGGCTGTTCCAGGCTTGCGCTTTCCACCAAATCCCATTTTTGTATTAGTTTTGGGGTTCACCAAGACCTTTTTCCAAAAGGGATTGGAGTTGGACCAAGCTCCGCCATCTCGGCATGAAATAAATTCCACTATCTAATTAACTATAAGAAATGAGTTTAACATATTTATACTGTGAGGCTTAATGGCTTTTGACCCCGTATTCCTCTTTGAGCTTTCCATCATACTTTTCGCAGCCAAGGTCCTCGGCGAGGCGGCGGAAAGACTCAGGCTGTCGCACCTTGTCGGGGAGATGGCCGCCGGACTCGTTCTGGGTCCAATCCTGCACTTCGTCAGGCCCGGGGACTTCCTGGGACAGATGGCCAATTTAGGCATGCTTTTCATAGCATTCCTCATAGGGACAAGCATAAAGCTTGAGCAGGGAAGAAAGGACGCTGCAGAGAGCGCCGCCGCCGCGCTCGGGGCATCGGCAATATCCTTCATTGCCGGAGTGGCCGCCGGTCTGTATTTCTTCGGCTCCGTCGAAGCCGGCATATTCACCGGCGCCGTCCTCATGTTCTCAAGCACATCGCTCGGCATAAAGTCGCTGGTGGACGCGGGAGACATACGCAGCAAGGCCCATGACATGATGGTTTCCATAAGCAAGTTCAGCGACCTTGCCGCCGTGTCCGTGATAGCCCTCCTGTCAAATTATTTCATACTTAACGGCCAGATAGCCGCTTTCGCCGCCTTCATCGTCGCGGCGGCAGTAATTATCACTGGCTCCAGGCATATAGGAAAGGCCGTCTCGGCTGTCGGCAGGCTCAAGGATGAGCATATAATGCTGTCAGTCCCGCTGGCGGCCATATTCATCATTGCCTTCTTTTCCGACATGTACGGAATAGCCGCCGTTTCAGGGGCATTCCTGGCCGGAGCTGCCATGAGCCGCTCATCTGTCACCGAGTCGTCCGTGATGCCGAAGATGAAAATACTCACTTACGGCTTCTTCGCCCCCCTTTTCTTCGCCTATTCGGTTGCACTGGCCGAATTCCATGCCGGGCTCGTACTGGCGGCTGCGGCAATCTCGCTCATCTCCATACTGTCCGCCTTTGCAGCATATTCCGTGATAAGCATGCGCCTCGGGTTCGGCAGAAGGGACGGCATGGTAATAGGAGCCTCGAAGATAGCGCGCGGCGAACTTTCCGTCATGGCGCTCAGCATCGCTTTGTCAGCGGCGATAATAACGAACGCCGTATATTCAGTGGCGATAGCTTCAGTCATCGTCACGGTCATAGCAGGGCCTTTAGTAGTCAGACTGCGGAAGACAAAGTCTTCCGAGATGCCAAAAAGCTTCGCTTTTTGAGCATATGTGAAGCAAATAAGCATATCGGGATTCTTTATTTGCTTCACTATATCTGAGTCCAAATTTCTCCGGAATTCGAACTAACCGGTGCCAGCAGATACCGATTTAAGCATTTCTTCATGAATAGAGCTGATAAATATGGCGTCACTGCGACCGGGAAGATGCTACAGGAGACACGAGAGGCCCAACACGAGGCAGAGCATACGGGTGCCGAGAAAAGGCTACGTCAAGGGTGTTCCAAGGCCGAAAATAGCCGAGTTCGAACTCGGCACGCGCGGCAAATACAAGAATTCTGTGTTCCTGGTTTCGCAAAGGAACGTCCAGATAAGGCACAACGCCCTGGAATCAGGAAGGATTATGGCAATACAGTGGATGGACAAGAACCTGTCCAAAGGCAGTGCATATTTCTTCAAGGTCAGGGTATACCCGCACCACGTGCTAAGGGAGAACGCCCTGGCAACCGGAGCCGGAGCCGACAGGTTCCAGCAGGGCATGAGGATGAGCTTCGGCAAGCCCGTTGGAACCGCTGCAAGGGTCTACACCGGCCAGAAGATAATGGAACTGAAGGTAAACGACCAGGATATTGCGGCAGCCAAGGCCGCCCTGAAGAAGGCAAGCTACAAGATGCCGACTCCATGCCGCATAATAACCGAGCCGGCCGCTTAATGCGATTCTTTGCTTATAATCATAAGTATTCTTAATGTCTGCGGGTGTTAGCCCGCAGTATGTGAATACTTTGATCTCAGAGAGTATGGCTTTTAAGCCACAGCATCCATACTCTCTGCAGATGATAGAAATAAAGTCTGTCACCAAGAAGTTCAAGTCATCAGGGAAGGAATTCTACGCCCTGAATGACATAAACTTCAGCGTGAATTCCGGGGAGATATTCGGACTTGTGGGCCCCAACGGGGCGGGCAAAACGACCCTGATAAACATACTGACAGGGCTCCTGATTCCCGACACCGGCAGCGTCTCCATAATGGGGAAGGACGTGGTCAGGCACCGCAACGACATACTCGAAAGGATGAATGCCGTGTCCGGCGACAGCAAGTTCCACTGGCTGCTGACGTCTAAGGAGATACTGAACTTCTACCTTTCCGCCTACAATGTCCCGAAGGAAAAACGGGAAGAGAAGGTACGCACCCTCGTAGAGATGTTCGAGATAGAAAACATAATGAGCAAGAAGTTTGCGTGGCTTTCCACCGGAGAACGAATGAGACTCATACTTGCAAAATCCCTGATAAACGACCCCAAGGTGCTGCT
>JACPAH010000020.1 GCA_016180925.1 Candidatus Aenigmatarchaeota archaeon | reverse complement strand
ATGGAGCGAGACGGAGAAGGAGGAAGTGAAGCGCAGAGAGATAGAGGACATAACGCGCCCCGGAAAGATGACGATACTCCGCGGCTGCACCTTCAGGGCAAGCAACCCCGCCATCGTTGGATGCGAAATCCTGTCGGGAATAATAAGGCCGAAGTTCAGGCTGTTCAAGGAGCTCAAGGACTTTCCGGGCTCGCTGAAGGAATGCGGCGAAGTGAAGCAGCTCCAGTCGCAGGGCGAGAACGTCACCGAGGCCAAGCAGGGGGAGAAGGTCGCGGTGTCTATAATGGGCCCGACGGTGGGCAGGCAGGTCGACGAGGACGACATTCTTTACACCGACATCTCGACCGAGGAATACAAGAGGCTCATAAAGAACGAGAAGCTCCTGTCGCATTCTGAGATAGAGGCGCTGAACGAAATCCGCGAGCTCAAGCGCAAGCAGGAGCCGAAGTGGGGGCTTTGAATTATTTAATTTTTTCCTCGATTTCCTTCTTGAAATTCCAGTTAAGATACCACTGGTTATCATGGCTTGTCGGGAATTTGACAAGAAATCCCTTTTTGCGCAATTCTTCGGCAATTTCCAAAACGCGTTTTCTGACATGAGACGGAAATCCTTTTGGAAGGTTTCTTTCAGAAGTATGCCTGGTGCCCCAGCATCCCATGGTATGAAGCTTTTTCAGCAAGATACGCTCTATTTCCCTGTCATCTTTAACATCCATAAACACACGACCTCTGTATTGTATAATTATTATACATTAAATGCATAATTATTTAAATACTAAATTTAACAACTAATAACATCATAAGTGAACTAGTTCCAATCCAAAGTGAACATGAAATCCATTGAAACTATGCGACTAGTTCATTATGATGTGAATAATCATAAAGATTAGGTTGATATAAAATGGAAGCAAAAAACTCGATATTTGTGGAGACATTCGGAGAAACCCCTGTCGTGAAGGTATTAGATTTCTTTTTGACTTATGACAGCTTCGACTACTCAAAAAGCCAGGTTGCGGAAGAAACCGGCGTATCCAGAATCACCCTTGACAAGATATGGGAAGAACTGATAGACAAAAAAATAATAACAAAGACAAGAACCATAGGCAGGGCTGATATGTACAAACTCAACAAAGAAAAATCTAAAGTAAGAGTTCTCATGGAATTAAGTTTCAAGCTTGCCTCGGCATTTGCGGAAGAAGAAATAGAAAAAATCAAGAAGAAAGTAGAAGTTTAAATTATAAGCAAATGCAAGCAGGAGCCCAAGTGGGGCCTGTAGAAAATTTAATTTTAATTATTATTTTATTTCTCAATTTCCACCATAATCTTCTTCTTTGACAACGGGTACATTTTCACGTCTTCCCCCGCTTTCAGCTCCAGCGCATCGCGGATTTCCTTCGGGATTGTGACCACAATCGTATCGCCGACGCTCCTGAGCTTCAGAGAAGCCCCATCTTTTTTGAATTTTTTCACGGTAAGCACCAGATTCATGTCGTCCGAGTAATCGATTCTGCTGCATTTCTCGCACTGCCATCCCCTGACTGCGAAGCCTTCTACATTAAAGAGCCTGGGCTTCATGGTGCCGCCGCATTCGCATTCCAGTTCATCCTCGTATATTGTTTTTGACATCACTCTCACCTCACATATGCAATTTCGCGAACTCTCCAATCATAAGCATTCTTAATATTTTTGATACGAATGCTTTGATCTCAAAGAGTATGGTGACTTGAAAGACATTATTCATACTCTTTGCAGATACTCAAACCCGCTTTTGCTTGTTTTTAACTTGATGACGATTTTGAGTATTTTACTATCTTTTCTTACGCACCTTTCTTCAATGCCTTCTTTCCGCCTGCTTTCAGCGCATTCGTAGCTTTCATTCATCATCCTTTCGATATCATCAAGATTCAAACCCAATTCCTCGGCTTCCCTTGATGCTCTTTCTGTTATAGCCCTTATCGGAATACTCCTGTATGAAGCCATTGATATCTCTATAAGATATCTTAGTTAGATATCTTTAAATATGTTTCTTTGGTAAAGAATGGTCTTGGCAGAAGCCGGCATCGCAAAAACCAAATCCGTCTTTTTATAGTTATTTTGGATATCCTTACCATGTCAAGAATGGAGCCGCTTTCGGGAATGCGCATGTCTGTAGAGCTTACTGACAGCGGAAGATTGAGGTCCGGCTATACCAGGACTGTCGAGGTTTGCTACAGCCTCGGAGGCGATGTCCGCCTCGAAAGGCCTGACGGAACCCCGCTCGAAGGACGTGAGCTTGATACAGCCAGACAATACATACGAGGAAGGGACCACAGGTTCCCCTGATACCGTCTTATTTATTTCAGGTTTCATATAAATTCCATATGGAAGACTACTCATTTGAGGAAGACGGCAATGAGTTCGACTGCATCGAGTGCAAATACCACATAAAAGTCGAGTTTATAGAGGACGAGCCAAGGCCCATGACTTGCCCCAGATGCGAGACTGAATATAAGATAGGAAAAAGGGAAGGCGGGGGCATTTCTGTAGAGGTAATCACCAAGAGCCTGCCAGAGCCCGAGGCGCAGGAAGAAGAACATATGGAAGAAGGGGACTGAACTTCGTTAAGAAGGCGGGAGTGTTTTGGATTCCTCTCTTTTTCCGCAGATACCGGCTACCAAATCGACCGTTCTTTCGTAGTATTGCCCGAGGGTATCGCAAACTATCACTTCAACCCCCCTTCCGTCATGGCCCACGTAAGCATACGTGGGGTTGCTTTCCACAGAAAGTTCTATATCGCCTTTTATGAAATATTCGTGAACCCCATCTCTTCTCTGGTAGACTGTATAGACTTCGTTGTCCGGCTGTCTGCTGACTTCAACAACAGCACGGCGGACTTTCAGCGCCAGGCCCACATGGTCGGCTGTATCCACATAGAACGTGCTTGAATTCATGCTATATCTCAAAAAGCAAAGTATAAAAACGGTCGTCAAACTTTCTTCCCGAAGTCCAGTGGCTTGTCCTGCTCGTAGACTATACCCTGCCTGAGGGCGGTATCGGCTTTCTGGAGTTCGCAGCCCAAGTCCATCATGTGCCCCGGCATGGAGATTGCGTCCGCATCCAGTATCTTCCTGTAAAGCTCCACGGCCGTCTTCCCCGCGAATTCCTGCAGCTGCTTCTGCTCAGGCGAATAATGCGTAACAATGAGTTCCTGTTTCTCCCTGTCCAGCCTTATGACGAAGTTTCCCCGCGGGTCCGCAACGAACTTCCGGGACGGCCCGTATTTATCTATCAGCTCTTTTGCCTTGTTCCAGTCGTGGCTGTATATATGGGCGCTGCATGAAACTACTATCAAAGGCCCTAGTTTGACGCCAAGAGAGGCCGCTATTTCCTGCTGCAATTTGCGCAGGCCGAACGCATTCAGGGGCCACGCCGCGAACATGTCATTGGTCCTGATATAGCATGTCAGGTAAAGATACGGGTCCTGAATGATGCACTGCACAACTATCCAGCAGGGGGGATTGTCATTCCGCGTGTCCGTTTCGGGGTTCCATGTCACAGCCACGGCGCGCCGGGAATATGGCGTGCGCTTAAGGTCCTCTATGATGTATTCGACCTGGTTAACGCCATGAAAGTCCCGCAGTTTCTGGCCGTATGTATACTTTGTGCCCGGGATGCCCTTGGGAGTCATGATTTGCGGATAATAATTCTCTATCTCCCGGATGCCGAACGGCATGAATTCAGGCAGATACGGGTCCGACGGGTTCTCGTCTTCTATCACCGAGACCAGGTTAACGACTTCTCGCATGTCCGACGCCTGCTGGCTCTTCTTTATCTTGCCAAATTTCATCACGTGCCTGACGATGCGCAGCCAGGCGTCGGCTATCTTCCCCTCGCGCACTATGAATCCCGTCTTCTCGGACGGGAACGTGCCGACTTTTTTAATCTCGGGCATGGGAAACGTCCTGGGCTCGCCAAAGGCGTCCAGCGGCTCAAGCTCCCTTATTTTTGACGCAACTTTATCGCCGTCTATTGCGCCGCGCATATCCACGAGAAAAACGTGCTTCCTGACGTCCTCTATCGCATCTCTGGGAATTTCCTTGTGCACTTCAACGCCGGTCCCGATTATCATGTGGTTGTCGTCGATGCCATTTTTGAACATGGAAACAAGGGCTTCGCCACTATTCGATATGTCAACGCCGCACAGCACCAGATAGCGTATGTTGGGGTTGGAGAGGATGCCGCGGAGAAGATAACTCACGCCCTCGCCGTAATACATGTTGCCTATCAGGGCGAAGTTTTCAAGCGGCAGGAACTTCTCCTTCAGCGTCCACAGGGTGCACACGGCGACGCTGCTTTCAGGGTTGCCCTTCAGCAGGATTTCGGAGAAGTGGAACGGCCACTTTTCGTCTACGCGGGCTTTCATGGTGTTAAGATGTATGGAAATTTTATATGTCTGCAAAAGAGCTTTGCTCTTTTGAGATGTCAGAAATCTATGCTTTCTGCACACAAATCCGCTGCGCTAGTGCAGCGGATTTATAAGCTTTATCTCCAACAAATGCATTAGCCCGGCTGAAAAAACTGGGAAGCAATGAAGAGATTCGCTGCTTCCTTATAAGGTTTTTTCAAGAAGGTCTGTAGGCCCTTTCTTTGGGGTTGATACAGACCTTTCTTTCGGAAAGAAAGGGATGTATAATGGCAGTATTCAAATTCGTCGTAAGCGGCAAGAAGCATTCAGGACAGGTTGAGAAGGAGCAGAAGGACTGCCCTGTCATGGGAAAGCGCATAGGCGACACTTTTCCGGGCGATTTCTTGGGACTTGAAGGCTACGAGCTCCAGATAACGGGTGGCTCCGACAAGGACGGATTCCCGATGCGCAGGGACATAGAGGGAATAGGAAGGAAGAACATAGTCGCGACCATTGGAATAGGCTTCAGGAAAGGGAAGGAAGGCATGAGAAAGAGGCGCATGTTCCGCGGCAACACTGTGTCGCAGGAAGTCACGCAGATAAACTGCAAGGTCTCGAAGCTGGGCGCGAAGGCGCTGGAAGAGCTGCTCCCGAGGAAGGCCAAAGAGCAGAAAGAGGATAAAAAAGAGTAAATTCTACCTGCAGACATGCTCTCATGAGAAAAGAAGGAATAAGATTAATTTCTGCCTCACTTGAGAAGAGCTGTAATTTGCATGACTATTTCATATCTCCATGCGGCGTAATTATTTCAGCATGTGCCATTTCTTTTTCTTGTCCAAAATATATATATAAGCTAAATCACTCCCAAAATCGCAAGCAGTGTGAGCGTATTGAAGAAGACTATCGGGATCAATGCCAGTATCAGCAGGAGATGCCTGCGAAAGAACCCTTTTCCCTTCTCTGCAGAAAGCAAAGCTTTCTGAGATCTTGAAGGAATTGATGATTCCTTCGCAAGATTTTTCCCGAACTCCTCGTCAAGCAGCCTGTCTATCTCCCGCTTCCTTTCGTCGCCCATATAATAACAATTAATGCAGAACCGCAATAAAAAGGCCATGAACGCTTTTTTATATTTGATTTCATAATTCTTGCATTGAAGGAATGGGATTCCTTCATGGCCTGAGAGAGCTTTGTTCTCTCCAGACTTGCAGGGGTGGTTTCTTTCCCGAAGAAAACAGAGATGAAACAGAACGAAGATGAAATGAAGCCAGAGATAAACATAGGAATGGTCGGGCACGTGGACCACGGGAAGACCAGCCTGGCACAGACCCTGACGGGCAAGTGGACGGACACCCACAGCGAGGAAATGAAAAGGGGCATCACGATAAGGCTGGGCTACGCCGACGTCACGTTCTACTACTGCGACAAATGCAGGAAATACGGCAACGCCAGGAAATGCATGTCATGCTTCGGCGACTGCAGGCCGAAGAGGGCGGTAAGCTTCGTGGACGCCCCCGGCCACGAGACGCTGATGGCGACCGTCCTGTCGGGCGCGGCGCTGATGGACGGAGCGCTTCTCCTGATATCCGCGGACGAGAAATGCCCCCAGCCCCAGACAGCCGAGCATCTCAAGGCGCTGGATATAGCGGGAATAAAGAACATAATAATAGTCCAGAACAAGATAGACCTGGTCCCGGAAAAGAGGGCGATCGAGAGCCATGACGAAATAAAGAAATTCGTGAAAGGGACGGTCGCGGAGAACGCCCCGATAATACCAATCAGCGCCATAAACAACATCAACATCGACATGCTCATAGAGGAGATAGAAAGGCTCATGCCGAGCCCGAAGAGGGATGCGACAAAAAGCCCTATTTTCTATGTGGCAAGGTCGTTCGACATCAACAAGCCCGGCACGCCGCCCGGCGAGCTCAAAGGCGGCGTCATAGGCGGTTCGCTGATAGAAGGCACAATAAAGACGGGCGACGAGATAGAGATAAAGCCCGGGGTCAAGATAAACGACAAATGGAGCCCCATAACGACAAAGATAACAGAGATGTTCCAGACAGGCAGGGTAGACGAGGCGTCGCCCGGTGGTCTTGTCGCGATGCAGACGGAGCTCGACCCGTCGCTCACCAGAGGAGACTCGATGACCGGAAGCATCGCAGGAAAGAACCTGCCGTCCAACATGGATCAGCTGAACCTCAAGGTCCATCCGTTCGACCATATAATAGGAGTGGAAGGCGTAAAGAAAGTGGAGCCGATAAGGACGGGAGACGTTCTCATGATGACGGTAGCCATATCAAAAACTGTCGGCCTGGTGACTTCCTCCGGAAAGAGCGTAAATGTAAGCCTGAAGATACCTGTCTGCGCTCGGGCCGGAAGCAAGGTTGCATTATCAAAGCAGGTCGGCGGCAGGTGGCATCTCATAGGATGGGGCGAAATCCTCTAGATGAGCATAAATATTCTTATAGTGAAGCAAATAAAGAATCCCGACATGTTTATTTGCTTCACATATAGTGCCCAAGAAAACTAATATCCTGAATGTTTTCTTGGAGCACTATAACATATTCAGATGCATAAAATCACAGAAATCTTCAAAGAAATTACATTTCTTTGAAATCCTCAAAAGTGAGGTTTTTGAAGGAATTTGGTAATTAAAACAAAAAATACCGAAACAAAGGGTTATTCCTCTTCTCCGCCGCCACCTTCATCTTCGTCACCGGCGTCGTCGTCATCGTCCCAGCCGCTGTCGTCATCTTCTTCTTCATAGAATCTTATTTTCACGCTTTTCACCCCTCTTGCTGCCTTTATATTTTGTTAACTAAGTCCAAGATAAATTATTTAAAGGCTTCAATTAACGTGTTCCCACCTTCTTCCCATGCCATTTGTATATGATTATTATCACGCTGAAATATATATCATAAAATAACTACTAATAAGTAGTAAACTATTTAAGGCACTCCGGGCATATAATACAGATGAAAAGCCGCCAGAACAGGGATGAGAGGGCCAAACACGGGCATGAGTATGCCGAAGGCAGTCTTGGAAGGAATGAAATTCCTTCAAGATCTCAGAAAGCTTTGCTCTCTGGAGAGATAAGCAAGGAGATGCTCATGTCCGGGCTGGACGGCAGAAAGAACGAGTAAGGGTGTGTGTCAAATGGTAATAAAAAGGTGCAACAGCTGCAAGGACGGCCGTCTGATTAAGACTCGCCACATGATATTCTGCGGCTTCTGCGGCAAGGAATACAACGCGAAAAAGACTAAATGGCAGTGATAACTATGTCAAATGCCCAATATTGGCTTGACAAACTGGGGGCATCAGGAATACTTCTTGGACCGGCTGAAACTGCTGCAAGACTCATGTATGACGGCAATTTTACAGGACCGGAACAGGTTGACGAAGGGATGGGCGTCATGTCAGCTGGTCTTGCTGCATGGAATGCCGCCAAGTACGCAGGAGAAGGCAGAAGGTCACCTCTTGTCCATGTCGGAAGGGGGATGGAAGTCGCCGGGCCGGCAATGACAGAATACAGGCTTCAGGCAGGCGAAGCCGACAACATATTCCATACATTCGGCCCTGCAGCGCTCGGCATAACGCTAGGCGCTTTCCTGGAATACGTTGCAGGGCCTGTCCACGAAAGATTCTCCAGAAGAAATACAGGAATTATTAATCAACGCACGCCCTGACAAATTCAAGGAAAAGCGGGGCAGTGTCGTCGAGGCGCGACTTGAATTCCGGATGCGCCTGCGTTGCAACGAAGAAAGGGTGCTCAGGAAGCTCGATGAACTCCATAAGGTTCGCGCCGTCGTCGCGCCTGTGGAATCCAGGGAAGACAAGGCCGCCCTTCTTCAGGGCATCTATGAACTTCGGAGCGACCTCATATCTGTGGCGGTGACGCTCTAAAACGAAAGGCTCGCCTTCATTCAGGATACCAAGCCTGAATGGTGAACTCTTCCTTATGAGTCCAGCTATTTTCATGTCGGTTTTCATCCTCCCGGAGGAATAAGCGTCAAGGACTTTCGATTTTTCCAGGACGGCCGCGTATGCCCCCAGCCTCATCGTGCCGCCGTATTCCTTGTTTTTCAGTATCGCCTTCTGGGAGGGCAGGACGTCTATAACAGGATACCTGGCCTGCGGGTCGACTTCGGTCGTGTGGGCGCCTTCCATGCCGCAGACGTTTCTCGCAAATTCTATTATGGCAAGCTGCATCCCGTAGCAGAGGCCGAGGAAAGGCGTGCCGTTCTCCCGTGCATGCCTTATGGAATTTATCTTCCCTTCAACGCCGCTGCCGCCGAAGCCTCCCGGTATTATCACCCCGTCATATCCATCAAGCACGTCAGAACCGCCATTATCGAATTTTCCCGAGTCTATCCAGTCTATGTCGATGCCGACGCCGAGGTTCGCGCCGGCATGCGAGAGGGCGCTGTTTATGGATATGTACGAATCCGAAAGATTGAAGTTCCCGGTCGACACGTACTTGCCGACCATTGCCACCTTCACACTCCTCGAGGGATTCTCGATGTTCTCGACAAGCTCCTTCCATTTTGACCAGTCAGGCGTGGCCCTGGGCATCACGTTCATGAGCTTCATCAGCTTGTAGCCCAGGTTCTGGGACTCGAAGTTCAGCGGCACGCGGTAGACGCTCTTTATGTCCGGCGCCGATATTATGTGGTCGCTGGGTATGTTGGCATAAGTCTCTATCTTCTTCTTGCGCACGTCGTCAAGGGGCTCCGTGCTCCTGCAAAGCACGAAATCCGGAAATATGCCGTGCTCGTTCAGCATGCGTATGGCCTGCTGGGTCGGCTTCGTCTTCATTTCGCCGACGTTGGGCGGCACCGGCAAATAGGAGACGAGCATGTTCGTCACGCTGTCCTTCCCGAGCTCTATCTCGAAGCTCTTCATTGCGAACAGGAAAGGCGCGTTTTCGTAATCGCCTATGGTGCCCCCTATCTCGACTATCACAAAGTCGTATTCGCCGCCGTCCGGGCGCCTGGCGCATTCCTTCACGCGCGATTTTATCTCGTTGGGTATGAAAGGAAACGGCGATATCGTCTGCCCGAGGAATTCGCCGCGCCTCTCCTTGTCTATTATCTCCTTGTATACCTGGCCGGTCGTGATGTTGTTGCGCCGCGAAATCTGGAAGCCTAGGAAGCGCTCATAGTTCCCGAGGTCCTGGTCTATCTCTCCGCCGTCGTCGGTCACCCATACCTCGCCGTGCTCCGTTGGCCTCAGGGTGCCGGCGTCATAATTGAGATACGGGTCTATTTTCACGGCGGTAACGGAGAAACCGTATTCCTGGAGAATCTTGCCGATGGAAGCGGTGGCGATGCCTTTGCCCACGCCGGATATCACGCCGCCTGAAACAACTATGAGCTTCACGATTTACAATATGGAAGGAAAATATAAATAGAAACAAAAAATAAAAAATCTCAGACAATTTTCAACATCTCAGCCGTTGAGCACAGGGGGCATCTGAAGGTCTTGTATGACCATTCGAAGCTGCAGCCCTTGCATTTCCAGACCTCGATGAACTGCTTCTTATACTTGCTTTTTTTCTTTCTTGCCAAGAGAATACACCAATCCGCCAATTTCCTTAAAATAGCGTAGAGATATATATATCGTAGCCTATATTTAAAGAAATCTTTTACTTTTTCCTGAAAGTTCGCGCCGATTTCCTAAACTTGAACCACGCAAAAACCATTATCACCCAAAAAACAGCTAGCCCGGCGTTGAAATAATTGAACACTGCGTTCCTTTCAGCCACGAATCCTATGGCAATATACAGCGGTATCAGAATAGATAGAAGCCTGTAGTATTTCGCGAGGTCTTTCATCCTATTTCTTTGGAGCTGGCGGCTTATATTCGTTCCTGTAATACACGCAGTATTTATTAACAGGACATGCATTGCATTTCGGGTTTCGCGGCAGGCATATGCTCTGGCCAAATCGCACAAATATGTCGTTGATGTCCCTCCAGTAGCGCTTCGGCACGACGCGCTTCATCTATATTTTAGGTTACAATATATTTAGTATTCGTTGGACATGAGTTAAATTTAAGTAGTTTGTGATTTATTAAAAAATATGAAAATTCAATTGGAGAATTTACAAAGTAATGATTTTTACTTGAGTCTGAATAAAGATTTTATAAAGAAGTTACTACATTCGGCTTCAAATGAAAAATATCCTCATAGAGATACTATTTTAGCCGAAAAACTTAACATGATATTTAGTAAAAAATTTAACCAATCTATAGGGATAAAGCAATGGTATTATTCAAGTCGTAATATGCCTATGTCGAAACTGAAAATTATTATAGAAAATAGTAAATCCTATAGTTGGATTGATGTTGAAAACAATTTAATTTCCATTAAATCTTTTGGGTTGGGATTCACAAAATTTATCAAACCAAATTTTCCAATTAAAGATGACATAAATTTAGGATTAGTATTAGGTCATATTATAGGAGATGGATGGATAAATTCTAAATTATCACAACCCGCCTATTCAAATAGCAATAAAGAACTATTAAATGAATTTTCTCAGAGCATGAATTATTTATTTAATGTGAAACCTAGAATATGGGTGCAAAAAGAGAAGAAATTTGAAGAAAAATCTTCATGGTTAAAACGTATTGAAAATCTAGACGAAATAAAAGGTAAAGCAAATATCGTATTATTTTATCCAAAATCTACCGGTATTTTATTATTTTTTATTTTCGGGAAATTCATTAACAATAAAAGAAAAAATATTCCTGACATAGTTTTTGATTTATCACTTGAATTTAAATCAGGATTGATTAGAGCAATTTATGATGATGAATCTTCTGTTGATATAAAATCTCGGCATATAAGATTATATCAAGATAATCCTGATATTTTAGAATCTATTAGAAAACTATTATCAAATTTTGGCATTAAAGCTGCACCCATCAGAAAATATATTAAAAGAAATAAAAACAGGTTTTATTTTGGTATTTATGGTTATGAAAACTTCATTAAATTTCAAAAGCATATAAATTTTACATCGTCCGAAAAGAGGCAAAAATTAAGCAGTTTAATAACTAGGTCTTAACATGAGAAAAAAACATATCCCTGTTGTCATTTCTCTTATCAAGAAAATGGTATCTAAATTTGAGGAACCTCTAATTACCCAAGTAAGTCATAAAAACCAGAGCCCTTATGAAGTCCTAATCAGTTGTTTGCTCAGTTTACGCACAAGGGATGAAACGACTAAGAAAGCCTCCTATAGGCTATTCCAATTAGCCAAAACACCTCAACAAATGGTTAAGCTGAATGTAAAAAGCATAGAGAAAGCCATATTCCCTGTCGGATTTTATCGGGTTAAGGCACGACGTATAAAGGACATTAGTAAGGTCATTTTAGAGCAGTATAAAGGCAAAGTACCGGACACTATGGAAGAATTGCTCAAATTAAAGGGTGTAGGCAGAAAAACCGCTAATATCGTCCTTGTTTATGGCTATCGTAAAGAAGGTATGCCTATAGATATTCACTGCCATAGGATACCCAATAGATTAGGATGGATAGAAACAAAGACTCCAGAACAAACTGAACAAGAACTTAGAAAGCTTATACCTAAACGGTTTTGGGCTGATTTTAACGATACTTTCGTGACCTTTGGACAGAATATATGCAAGCCTGTAAAACCTCATTGTTGGGAGTGTCCTGTGACAAAGTATTGTAAGTATTATGATGAGGTTGTTACTTCGCAGTTTACCAATCAAATTCCTACTATAAAGAAGAAATAAACACCGTACTTGATAATGATATCATCAATGCAGGCAAAAATTTATATTTCTGAAGAATCTGTGTAAAATTTAGAAACATCGATTTCGTCTATTTCTTTATCCCTTATGATTTTTCCACGAAGAATGTATTTAGGTTCTATTTCCAAGTTAGGAAATATTTTCTCTGGATTAATTATTTTCATTTTTGGTTTGTCATTTAAATTATAGACGAAATAAATATAATAATTTCTTCCACTATTCCACATTTTCTTGAAAAACGTATGATGTAAAACAACCCATACCTTATCTAAACCTCCATATGTACCTTTTACTTCAATAAATCTATTTCCAGATTTTATGTCATAGCCGTGTCCATTTGGCATTTCTTCTGGTATCTCATTCGTTCTTTCCTGTTCAAATTTTTTAACAATTTCAATAGCCTTTCTTTCTGTCGAGTTTTTCTTCATTTTTTCACTTCATTGCACTCTGAATATATTATTTTTTATTGTAAAAAGTCGATTATCAATCTTCTATAACTTCTTCTTCCACATCGACCATTCTTGTCTTGCATTTACAAATATTCATGCCTTTTCTTTGTGTCTTAATATCAATTCTACCTAGACATTTTTCGCATCTTTTTCTATTATAGACGTCAGAAACCTGCTGGTCTGTAATGCCCTCTCTTTTGAATCTTTTTTTTAATTTATTATTCAGTTTAGATAGTTCATCTTTCATTTCGATACCTCATTGCATTATGAACACCTATCTCACATTGATTCAGGTGTTTTATTCAATATACAATTGGAATTAACACATCCCCAAATCTTCATGTTCAACGTGGCTAAATCTACCTTTTGCTCAAATTCACCACAAAAATGGCAAATCTCAGGTATTTCTTCGTTTCCGTCAAATATGGTCATATAGTTAATTAGCTCTTAGATTTCTTAAAATCAAAAAGAAGTTGAAACAAAATATATTTAGTACCATAATAATGGCTTTATATATAGAAAAACAACTTTTTGTTAAAGTTAATGGGTACAAATTTTAGTTCTGTAGAAGTTCACTGGCCTTATTATGCCCTCAAGCCGGCGGAGGGGCATATTTGCTATCTGCTTCGGCGTCTTGGCGGTGGAAAAAAGCTTTTTCGCGGTCGGGTATGTCACGGTATCGCGCGTGCGCAGGCTCATGATGCACGACACGAGGACCTGAAAAGCGTCATGAGTCTCGCGGCCTATCTCCGTCAGGGCGGCATTATTGAATTTATGCGACTCCCTTTTCAATATTTTCAGGGTCTTTTCTATCTCAGCGCGCTTGGCCATATTCAGATTTACCATATCACATTAAAAAGATTTGCCGTAAGTTGAAAGTATGCAAACAATGATATCTGTCCTCACAAGAAAGAAAGAGGAAACACACGACATAAAGACTTTCCGCTTCGCTGGCAGCATGGACTTCAGGCCCGGCCAGTTCGTCATGCTGAAAGTCGGGGAGAAATCTGAGGCGTTCAGCGTATGCTCCTCGCCGACTGAAAAGGATTACATGGACCTGACTATGAAGATGACAGACAGCGACTACAAAAGGGCGCTGGATGCAGCCGCCATAGGCGACAGTTTCGAGATTAAGGGCCCGTACGGAGTCTTCCTGCTTGACGAGAACAGGGATGCTGTAATGCTGGCAGGCGGGATAGGCGTGACGCCTTTCATGTCCATGATAAAATATGCAACGGCAAAGAAACTGCCTGCAAAGATAACGCTCCTTTACTCCAGTAGGACGCCGGAAGACATAGCCTTCAGGAAAGAGCTTGAGGAACTGCAAAAGGAAAACAAAAATCTCAGGGTTATCCACACGGTAACAAGAGCCGAAGGCCTCCAGTGGAGCGGAAGGAAGGGACGTATTGACGAAAATATGATAAGAGAATTCCTCAAAAGGCAGCCGGTTTTTTACGTCTGCGGCCCGCCGGCTATGGTGGACGGGACGGTGCAGATTCTCAAGGATATAGACATTGAAGAAAACCGCATAAAGCGCGAAAAATTCACAGGATACTAAGCCTTTCTATAATCTGTTTAAATATTTTGTAAGAAATTAAATGGAAGGAGATGATCGAATGAAAAGATATCTTTTCACTTCAGAGTCCGTGACTGAGGGCCACCCAGACAAAATCTTTGAGTAACACTCTTAGATGTCTATATTGTGTGACCAGATATCAGATGCACTTCTTGACGAGTTCATATCAAAAGACCCCAATTCAAGAGTCGCCGTTGAAACTCTGACGACCACCGGCCTCATAGTTGTGGCGGGAGAAGTCACGACAAAAGCTTACGCGGATGTCCAAAAAGTCGTGAGGGGTGTAGTAAAGGACATAGGTTATGACGACCCAAAATACGGGTTCGACTGCGATAATTGCTCCGTTCTGGTATCGCTCCATGAGCAAAGCCCAGACATATCGCAGGGCGTCACGGAAACTTCCGAGAGGGAGCAGGGGGCAGGAGACCAGGGATTGATGTTCGGCTACGCAACCAACGAAACCCCGGAGCTGATGCCCCTTCCGATAAGCCTTGCGCACAAGCTCACGCAGAAGCTGGCCGAATCCAGAAAGAAAAAAGAGATATGGTGGCTCCGTCCGGACGGGAAATCCCAGGTGACCGTGGAATACGAAAACGATGTCCCGAAAAGAGTCCATACCGTCGTCATATCAACGCAGCACGACCCTAATGTGCAGCATGAGGAAATAAAGCGCGACATAATTGAAAGAATAATAAAGCCTGTATGCGGCAAGTGGATAGATGAAAACACGATATACCACATAAACCCTACCGGCAGGTTTGTCATAGGCGGGCCGCCGGGCGACTCGGGACTCACAGGAAGGAAGATAATAGTGGACACATACGGAGGGCAGGGTTCTCATGGAGGCGGCGCATATTCAGGAAAAGACCCAAGCAAGGTTGACAGGTCTGCTTCATATATGGCAAGATATATAGCAAAGAACATCGTCGCCGCAGGCCTGGCGGACAGGTGTGAAGTCCAAGTGGCGTATGCGATAGGCGTCGCGGAGCCCGTATCGGTGCTTGTGAACACGTTCGGCACGGCCAAAGTCGCGGAAGAGAAGATAGAAGACGCAGTGAAAAAGAATTTTGACCTGAGGCCGGCGAGGATAATCTCCCGCCTCAATCTCAGAAGACCGATATACAAGAAAACGGCCGCTTACGGGCACTTCGGAAGGAACGACCCAGACTTCACATGGGAAAAGACTGACATGGCCGAAAAGCTGAGGAGAGAAGCCGGGCTTTGATTGACTTTTCTAAAAGGCGGATTTCTGAAAAATGCAAAGATGTACGCAAGGGCTCTGGGATATTAATCCCTTTCTGAAAATTTATTATAATGAGCTTCATGACTCCACAGGAACTCAAGCAGAAGCTTGACGAAGGGCAGAAAATATTTGTTCTTGACGTGCGTGAGCCTTTGGAGTATGAAGAATGGCACATTCCGGGAAGCGTGAACATCCCGCTTTCGTCCGTTTATGCCGGCGCGGAGCTGCCGAAGGACAGGAAAATAATCGCAGTCTGCCTGCACGGCATGAGAAGCGAAAGGGCAAAGCAAATCCTGTCCATGCAGGGATACGACATCTCGAGCATGAGGGGCGGGATGGTTGCATGGAACAGCGTCTACGACATCACTGAAATTTCTTCCGGCATTCTTCAGATAAGGCGCGTCGGCAAGGGGTGCCTAAGTTACATGATTACAAGCGATGGCGAGGCCGCTGTCATAGACCCGACAATTGACACCGACGTGTACATGCAGGCTGCAGGAAAAAATCGCATTGCCGCGGCCATAGAAACCCACGTCCATGCGGACCACGCAAGCGGCGGATGCATACTTGCCGAACGGACTGGAGCAGCCTATTATGCGCCTGACGATGGTCAGACGACAAAACATCAAACCGTGTCATACGGGACTGCTATCAGAGTCGGAGACGCTGAAATACGAGCCGTTCACACTCCAGGCCATACGCCGGGAAGCATGACTTATTTGCTGGGGGAATTTGCATTCACCGGCGACACGCTTTTTATAGAAAGCGTCGGACGGCCAGACCTCGGGCAGGACGCGGAGGAAAACGCCGGCATTCTGTGGGAAACCCTCCAGAAAAGAATTCTTGTGCTTCCTGACACCACGAAAATACTTCCGGCACATTACGGAAGTGAAATAAAACACGGACTCCTCATATCAGCAGCGCTCGGCGAGCTCAAAAGAAGCCTGGCGGCGCTTTCAATGCAGAAGCAGAAATTTATCCGGTGGGTCGCCGGAAACGTGCAGCCGAAGCCCAGCAACTTCGAGGCGATAAAGGAATTCAACAAAGGCCTTGCAGAGCTTGAGGATGAGGAATTGCGCGAGCTTGAGGCCGGACCGAACAGGTGCGCAGTCCGGTAAAGACATATAAATATCCACAATCAATTATTGGAATGTGGTTGCTCATGAAGTATCTGGCACTGGCTGTTATTCTTCTTGCAAGCGTATCTTTTGCGCAAAGCGTCGACACTGTAATAGTCACGACCGACAAGACGAGCGTCGACCTTCTGGTGGCGAAGGCCGCGGGCGACAGGCACGGCATCCCCGTATTCACGATGCCTGGCGGCGAGCTGAATGAAGACGTGAAATCGTCGATAGCATCCGCCAGCGCCAGGACTGTAATCATAGTCGGGGGACCAGCCGTCGTGTCGGCAAATGCCGAAAGCAGCCTCAAAACTCTGGGCTACAACGTGATAAGGCTGTGGGGGATAGAGAGAACCGGAACGGCTGTCGAGGTCGCGAAATATTTCTGGGTCGAGGGCTCAAGGTGCGCAGTCCTCGCCGATGACACCAAGAACCCTGAGGCTGACACGCAGGACGGACTGCTTGCGTCCACTCTGGCATCGAACCTTGAGTGCCCCTTCCTGCCGGTGCCGAAAGGCGAGGTGCCTTCCGAGGTTCTTGCATTGCTTGAAAGCATGAATGTCAGCGACGTGCACCATATAGGGGTGCTTTCTTCGGGCCCGAAGGCCATGCTTGCAAAATACAAGCTGAAAGAACTTAGAGACACGGACGTTGACAAGGAAGTCCTAGAATACTACTCCAATAATACGAAGGTCGTCATCATTGCGGCCAAGGCGTGGAACGACGTTGCCGTCGCATCGTCAAACCCGGCTGCTGGCTCCGTGGTCAGGTTTGTAACGGATGCGTCACAGACAGAAGCCATAGCAGACTTCATCGTGGAGAACAGCATAAAGGACGTGAGAATAGCCGGCATCCCGGCCCTCGCCGGCGAGATAGAGGCCGGGTTGAGGGCGCGCAGCATAGTGCCGACAAAGGTCACGGGCGAGAGGGCAAGCGAAACGGCGAAGAAAATGTGGGAAGCCCACAGGGAAAAATGGGAGGAGCGAAGGGAGAAATACGCCGGGATAAGAAACTCGATGAAGGAAAAAATAAAGGCGAAGCTCCTCGAGAGGCTGAACGAGACTGAGAGCGAGATAGACGAGGAGCTCATAGAAGCCGACGACCTTGCTGCAAACGGCGACGTTTCATCCCTTAAAGCGAAGCTGAACGACGCCAAGGCGAAGCTTCTTGCGATAAAGAACGACATAATTGCGGGCGACGTGGCGATAGCCGAGAGAAAAATGCAGGAAATAAGGGCCTACAGGGAAGAAAAATGGCAGTCAAGAGACAGAATAAAATGGGAATGGCAGAAGCACGTTGACATCGAGGAGAGGGGCGCTGCCAACATCCGCGGAATGTACGAGAGCACGCTGAACGAAGTCGAGAGCGTGCTTCCGCGGCTGAAGGAGAAGTGCAACTCCACCGACGTGGAGAAACTGGTGGAAGAGGCAAAATCCCTCAGGGATTCAATAAAAACTGCGCTTGACGCCAGCGACCACCCGAAGGCCGCATCCCTCCTCAAGCAGCAGCGCGAGGTCGGCAACGCGAAGCGCCTTGCCAACATATGTGAGCGCTCGGAAAAGCTGCCTGAGATCGCGAAGCGCGCGGCCGAGCGCAACGTCGAGAGGGCGATGAAGATAAGGGATAGGGTCGAGGGCAGGATAGAGAAGATGCAGGAAAAGATACAGGAACGCACAGGGGAGGCAAAAAGCTTCACTGTCGAGGGCGACGATGTGGTCATGTCGCCGTCCATAATAGAAGTGAACAGGGGCGACAAGGTCAGGATAACGTTCAAGGTGCGGGAAGAGAAGGTCTCGTTCGGCGGCCTGGACTTCAGGTCCGACTACTTCAACACCAATAAGATAGAGCCCGGCGGCGCGGGCGAGGTCGAGTTCACTGCCGAGAAGAGCTTTTCCTTTACGTCGTACTGGCCTGCCAGCAACGTGGTGAAGGCCCGGGGACGGGTAGTGGTGAAGTAGTTTTCCCTTTTATTCCTTGATACCGTAAGCCGCAATAGATTTTTTTTCCAAGTAATTACTGGCAGACAGCCTGACTCCGTAGAAAAACAGATATTCGTGGGGCCAATCTACCGAGTCGACGATGCTCCTGGCGTATCTTTCAGTGCCCCGCCATCCTTCGACTTCCTCGGCCGTCCTAAGCTGGGAGTTTTCAAGAAAATACCCACCTATGTTGAGCGCCGCTACCAGGGCCCCGGAAACCAACGCGAACCTGCATGAAGGCTTCATTTTATAAGAGGAAGTCCTGCCGGGGCGCATCTTAGTCACCTGAAAAGCACCTCAAGTTCCCGCACAGAATCCACAATATAGTCAGGGGTTTCCTTCCGGAGCTCATCCTTCGAGTGAATGCCCCATGTCACAGCCACGGTCTTCACGCCGGCCTCCTTCCCTTCCTTCATGTCGCCGGCCGTGTCGCCGATGAAATACACGTCACTGCCGGAAAATCTTTTCTTCAGCATCAGGAGTTTTTCCACCTTGCTCGTGCCCTTGTCGCCACCGAGTATTTCTTTTATGTATACGATGCCGTTTTCCGCCAGGTTCTTTTCCACAGACGCCGTGACATTGGACGTAACTATGATTATCTCGTTCCCCGCGGAAAGGGATTCGAGCATCTCCTTTGCGCCCTGGAACAGGTGTATTTTTTCCTTCAAGCAATTTTCCGTGAAGTCCCTTAACAATTCGGGTATCATTTCCCTTTTCAGCCCAAGCCCGACTGCTGATTCGTAGAAATTCTTGCCGAACAGTTTGCCGTATTCCACGGCATCCTTCACTGGAGACAGGCCGTATTTGCGGCATAGCCTGTTGAATATTTTCACATGAGTTTCAGCAGAGTCCGATATGACGCCGTCAAAGTCGAAGACCAGAATTCTCATCGTCTTTTCTTTCTTTTTGAAGCATTAATGCCTTTCTTCCTCATCAAAACAATACCGGCTAAGAGTGCCACAAAGAAAGCGACAATATATACCGCATTATCCACAAATAATCGTATCACGCTCCCTGTTATGTAGTTCTCATTTTTCGTGTCGGATACCGGCTGTTCGTATACGGTCTCTTCCTGCGGCATGGAGGGTTGTGCCGCCGTTGGCGCGGCCTGTTCCTCCGCGTCAACTTCTTCGGGAGAAGCCGCCTCCTGCGTCTGATTCTTTCTCGTGATTGTGACAGCTCCCCCGAAAGAGCTCTCCGGAGACGGGGCGAAGTTGCCGCTTCCCCCGCTGCTTCCGCCGCCTCCAGAAGCCTGGGGTGCAGCCTGCGGCTCCGGTTCAGGCTGGGGCGCGTCGCCGACCTCGTAAACGGTAAAGTGCCCAACCCTGAAGACGAGGACGCCGTTCCCGTAGCTTATTATCCGGCATACATCCTCGGGGCATGGCCTGCCATCCTGCTTTATGACAGGGTTCGATGCCTCTATGTTATAAAGAGTAACTATCGCACTCTTGTTCAGGTGCTGCATTGACTGCGTATCTATCTCGACGCGGTTCCTTGATATGTTTATGTACCTCTCCATCTCCTGCACGACCGTAAGGTCTATCGGCTCGTCGAAGACGAGCTTTCCTATGGAGGGGTTCTCAACGCTTATGTTGCTCGCATTGGCAAGGTCCTGGACATTGCTGTAATTTATACTCATGGTCGTCCGGGGCATCACAACTAGATAATTCTTTCCAGAAAGATAAGTCCTGTTCATGTATTCGCATGAGACGCCCCACCAGTAATAGCCTTTTTCAATATAAGCTTCGCTCTGGACGCTCTGGTTCCTCAGCCTGACTGAGCAGGTGCCGTTTGATGCACTGAAAAGGAACGTATGGTTGCCCTCAAATATTACCGTGTTGTTCTCCGGATACGTCAGGCTAATTTGAACCGATATACTCTCGTCAAGCGCAGTGCCATTGTCTTCGTTCTGTCCCGTCTGGTTGATGACGGGAGGCGGCTTTGCATAGACATTGAAAGTGCTGGACGCAGTGTATTCCCCGTCGCTCGCAGTTACAGTGTGGGTTCCGTTATAAGGGTATGAAAGAGGCGACAGCGTCGCCTCGCTGCCTGATATGGATATGGAAATGTTGCTGTTAACGTCTGCAGTGAATGCAAGCGTCTCGCTGTCCGAGAAGTATTCAGAGAGGTTGAGCGAATAAGAGCCGTTGTACTCTATCACGACGTCCGGCACATCCGACAGGAGGACCGGAGGCCCGTTCTCGTATTCGTCGCCGGTTTCGTTCCCGAACGTCCCGTTGCCCGAGGATATCTTACCGTAATATATCATATAGGTTATTGACGTGGCATTCTTCTTCTTGTCGGCCTTGCTGTAAATGACGTTGTCGAATTCCACTGTCGCCTTTTTGCAGAGGCCGTCCCTGTACTTCTCCTTCTTCGTCGTGAAGTCGACGGCGGTCCCGTCCTTCACCGTCACCAGAATGCCGTCCTTGCACGACCCGGGCCTGAAGCTCTCGAACTTTATAGTCTCTGCGATATCCTTCTTCACCGAGGTCGCTACGACTTCGCTTTCGTATGCGTAATCATCCGCAATCAGAAATCCCGTAAGGCTAAACGAAAGGTACGAAGCCGCGAGAAGGGCGGCAAGTATGGCCGCGTACTCAAGTATGTGTAGATTGTATCCAATTCTCGTATGACGATGGCGGACGTGAGGGGTATTGTGTTTTCACAATACCCCTAGCTGCGGTATACGCATTAATGCGTATACCGCTACGTCCGCCATCATACTTATTTTGGATACAATCGTCCGTGCCATGCAGAAGCCCGAAGGCGCAAAGAACTATTCCCTTTTTATCTTCCTGACGGCCTCTTCCATCCCGTTCATGTCCTGGAGCCTCTCGGCCGACGACAGCCGCCTCTCCATGATGTCTACGTCGCCGGCTATCTTCTCGTTGGTCTCCTCAATATATCTCATCTTCTGCGCCAGGGCGTCTATTTTTTCCCCCAAGGCCTCGATGACGGTTTCCATGGATTTTGCGGCCTCATGGAGACCATCGATGCTCTTTTCGAGCTCGGCGTCGTTCGCATAAAGCTTCTCTATCTCGCCGGAAACGGCGTCAGAATACTCGGAATTTATGGACTTGACGAGGCGCCCTATCCTATCATTCATGTCCGCCTGCTCCCTCAGAATCCTCTCGATATCGCCTGCCATTATAACTGTTGTCCTCAGGTATTTTTATTGCAATGCCTAATTACGAAGGAAATGCGTGCGTGATTACCTTACGGCATCCTCTATCTGAAGGAATGGATGCGAGCCGCCGATGCAGTAGGTGCACAAATGGCTTCGCGGGATACCGCTCCTCTCGAACGCGCGAAGCATGCCTTCAACGGACAAAAAATACACATCATCCACCCTCATTATGTCTGCAATCTCCGCCGAACTCCTGCCTCTTGCTATAAACTGGTGGTCAGGCGGGCTTTCCTGCGGCGGCATGTCGACGCCGAACTCGCATCCCCTGGGCACTCCATCCTCGCCCACGATGCCTATCATCGGTGTGTAATTCAGATAATATATTTTTCTTACGCCGGCGCTGCGAAGGAGCTCTATGCCACGCCTGGAATTGTTCCCCCTTATGGTGCTGTCATCCACGACCACAACATTCTTCCCTCTTACATCAGCTCCGTCAAGGATGTGGAGATTCAGGCCTATGGAGTTTTCCCTGTCTGCGCCGCTGGAGCCCATGAAAGAGCGCTCCCTCCGGAGCTTGTAGAAAATACTTTCAAAGGGTTTCAGTGTTTCCGCAGCATAAACTTTAGCAGCCGGCTCGGGGCATCTTGGCATGAAAGTCACAAGGTCGGCGTCCCGTACCGGATGTTCAATAGCCAGCGCGGAGCCCAGAGCCTGCCTTACCGTTCTCACACTCACGCCGTCCATGACGGAATCCATGTCAGCGACGTAGTTATATTCAAAAAAACATCGGCTCATTACCGGGTCGACGACTGCATCAAGCCTCGGAAACGCCCCGTTTGACGACAGATAATATACTGTGCCGGGTGTCAGGTCCGCCTCGAATCTTCCGTGTCCTTTCCTGTATGCTATGTCCTCGGACGCGACGCCATATTTCCCGTCCTTGTAGCCAAGGACCCCGGGTTTTATCCCTGTCCTGTCCCTCATGACTATGACATCTTTCCTGGCCGTATCCGCGATTGCCATTGTGTAAGCGCCCGGAACTCTGTTCATCAGGCCCCTTTCACCTATCTCCCTATAGATATGAAGCAGTGCCTCTGTATCGGAGCCGCTTCTCAGAAGCGCCCGGTCGACCCCGGAAAGGTATTCGTCGCTGACCTGGCCGTTGTGAACGATTGCCATCTCACATCCTCTTATTATAACATGATTTTCTTTGTCGACGAAAGCCCCGCCTATGACATGAGGATGCGCGTCTTCCAGAATCATGTCCTTCCTTCCGCGCGTGGCATACCTTACATGGGCCATATAAGTGTGATAGTCGCTGCTTCTCAAAAGTTTATACAAATCTCCAAGGTCGATGGTGGCAACGGTGCCCTTCCATTTTATGACATCTATACGGTCGCCTATGGCGGCAATTCCAGCTGCATCCCTTCCCCTGTGCTGCAGGTCGCCGATGAAAGAATAAGCGTCATTCAGGCTGTGGGTCACGCAGAATCCGCAGTTATGCTCTACTTCGTACATTTGCTTCTATAAGATGATTTTTCCTGTCTTTTTATCCTGTTTGTCCCACTCAGCGCTTTCTCTTCCTGGCCTCGATGTAGAAGAAGGTGGTGGCTGACTCCTTGAAGAGCTGCGCGAATCCCAGTATGAAAGCCGACACCAGCCCGGCAGCGAATATCTGCGAAAGGTTGAGCCTTATCATGTCAACTACCGAAACGCCTGTTCCGCCAGTGAGGTTTGAAAGGACGGCGGCTATCACGGGCCACGCCGCTATGAGAAGCGGTATCATCGCGGCTATGAAAAGCGCGAAAGATATTATCGCCAGCAGGAGCCAGAATACCACGGTGTCAAGCTTCCTTGAAATGAAGAGATTGTAACTGTCCTTTATCGAGTCTATGGTGTTTTTCCTTGAAACCACGACGGACTGGAGTACAACCAAAAATACCCATGTAAGAACTATCGTGAATATCCATCCAACGAAAGGTATGACGCTGAGGCCGGTGCTGATAAGCTTTACTATTATAATAGCTCCCAGAAGGCTCAGATATCTTCCCCTGAAGGCCTTCCTGCTGCTCTTCAGGGACAGTCTTTTCCCGCCGTAAAACGCCTTGGCATTGTCTATTATGACGCCCCTCACGTAGAGGTCTATGAGGAAGACCGCGACTATCAGAAAAGCAAACAGGGCGAAGAACGACGTCAGAGAAACGGCAATGTCAAGGGGGATGGTGCCGGCCGCCGAAAGCATCCCGTACTGTGAAAGGAAATTCAGGGCCGGCTCGGCAAAAGCCGCGAACAGCATCACAAAAGGCACAAGAAGCAGGAAGAACGGCGTAATGCGCTTCCATTCAAGCGAATACTTCCATGCCCTGGAGAATATTTTCCCTAGAGGAACCATAATTACATATTCCGGGAACGGTATATAAAGGTAATCAGCCGAAAGTTAAAGTGTAGAGCCGGAACTCGCCCTCGGGAATTATTTCTATCAAATGCACGCCTGAAAGCGGCGACGAGACGAGGTTGTAGAGGCGTTCATCGCTGATTTCGACATATGTCCTGCCGTTTTCCTCAATTATGTCGGAGCCCTTCTCCCTTACAGGCTGCCTGTCGACAAGCACATCAACCCTGCCCATGCCTGATGCGACTATGTTGACGTCCCTCGCGAGGTATGCCAGGGAAAGCTTCGTTTCAGAAATCGACTCCGCATTGTCGGGGTTGTTCTTCCACATACCCTCCAGATAAACAAAGTTTGGCTGGGTGATATCGGTTTTCTCGTATACAACCACTTCATCTGGGCGGAAGCCCTCCGCGTTGCCCAGGGGCTGGCGGGCGAAGTTGTACCCGAGATACAGCTCAGGCGTGCCCACATTCCGGAGCTCCTGCGATGCGTTCACCATCTCCGTCTTCACGCCCAGAAGCTTCTGTATGACAGCTTCTGTTTCCTCATATCCGCCCTCGCCTATGTGGTCATAGACTATATTTCCTTCCTTGTTCATGATGTATTTTCTCGGCCAATAGCTGTTCCCGTAAGCGCGCCACATCGCATAATCATTGTCCATTGCAACGGCATATTTGATGCCGAATTTCTCCACTGCAGCCCTTACGTTGTCCTCGCTTTTCTCGAAGTCGAATTCCGGCGTGTGCATGCCTATGATAACGAGGCCTTTGTCTGCGTATTTTTCGTGCCACTGCTTCAGGTAAGGCAGCGTGCGGATGCAGTTAATGCACGAATAAGTCCAGAAATCCACCAGCACGACCTTGCCGCGGAGGCCTTCCATCGTGAGCGGCTCAGAGTTGAGCCATTGAACTGAATGTATCTCCGGTGCCGGACCCCTGCTTTCAAGCTTCACTTCACCAGTCTCCGTTGCTGATACGCACAATGCACTGAATGCCAGCAAGAGCATGAAAGCGTATTTCATCTGATATCACACATATATCCCCAAGTTATTCATGAAAAAGAAATTTGAAAGCAGGGCCAGGCTCCCGGTAAAGACCATGATGCCGAGTACTATGAGGAGGATTCCCATTATTATCCTGAAAGGCCTCATAAAGCGCTGGCTCTTCTTTATAAGCTCGGATGCGCGTGAAATGAAAAGTCCTGTGACAAGGAACGGCACGCCGAGACCCAATGAAAAAGCAAGGAGCAGGCCGAAGGCGCTTCCCGGGCTCACGAAAGCAAGGGTAAGTATGGCTCCGAGGGCGGGGCCGACGCACGGAGTCCAGCCTGCCGCGAAGGCCACGCCGAAGACGAACGATGTAAGATAGCTGTACTTAAAGCGCCGCGGCTTCAGCTTGTGCTCCTTCTCTAGGAAAGGGAGCCTGACTATGCCGAGGAGATAAACGCCGAACAATGCAATTACGATGCCGCCGAGCCTTGAAAGCCATACCCTTATGTCGTATCCGGCCCCGGCAAGCACCGTAGCCAGCAGAACACCGAGCAGGGAAAACACCAAGGCGAAGCCCATGACGAATGAGAGCGAGTTCAGGAATATCCTGGCTCTCGGGGGGCTCTTGTCGCTGATGCTTACCCCTGACAGGTACGATATGAAAGCCGGGAGCAGGGGGAGTATGCACGGCGAGAGAAACGACACTATTCCGGCAAGGAAGGCAATAGGAATCGTGACATCAACCATCTAGACCAGCCCCGCTATCTCCGCCTTTACCCTGTCGGCGCTGAAGACCTCAAGGCTCTTCAGGGCCACGGTGCCGTCCTTTATGATAATTTTGGTGTGTTGGTACGTGATACCGAACTCCCTTGCAAGGCTTCTGTCATCATCATTTGTCTGGTCGTCGTTGTAGTGTACCTGGAATCCGACGACGTTGTCATAATCAATCTCGTTGAAGGCCTGAACAATGTCAGGTTTTTCGGCGTTGCATATAGGGCACCAGCTCGCATAGAAGTCCAGAAAGACTATTTTGCCGCCGGAAAGCGCCTGCTCGTAGGCGGCCCTGTCGTACCTGTAATAATTTTTGGCGATTGTCTGCGGAGATGCGGCTGGGGAGATTTCGGCCGGACTTTCCTGCTGCGCAACGGCTTCATCTTGAGCGCCTTCCTGCTGCTGAACGCATCCGGCGGCAAGAAAAACTGCAAGGAGCAGAATCCATATCTTCATTATAAAAATTCTGCTCTAACGTATATATGCTTTTCGCAAAAATCCCTACTGCCATTCGGGCTGCAGATAAACCCCAAATATAGCCGATTAGAGGGGGGAAAAGGCTTCAAGTATTTTACGGCATCAAATACAACCTAGTGATTCAATAGGAATATATAGTTGTCCAAGTAAAGAATCCGGATATTATACATTATACACTTGGCAACTATCTGCAAAAGACAGAGTCTTTTGAGATGCCAAAAACCTTTGGTTTTTGTGCATATGTGACCAACTTGTGTATACTGAATATTAAGTTGGTCAGCTATATACGATATTGACAATGTTCAAGGCAACGGATATCTGCAGTGGTTGATAAAATGAAAATCAGGGATTATTACATATGGATTGTCCTGGGCGCAGTATTCGCCTTCATGGCATTCATAGAAAAGCGCGTATGGCCGCTTTATGTTGTTTCAGCGCTGTTCTTCATCGTCGGGTTTGTTTTTTGGATTCTGGAAGACGCAAAAGGCGGTAAAAAGAAACAGGAGAGGAAAAAAGATGGGAATATTCAGAGATGAGAAAGAAAATTTGCGCCTTGGAAGGGTATTGCTTATTCCCGTATTGATAATATTCTTCATGTGGTTCGTATTCTCAAGCTTCGTGACGGTACAGCCGGGGCACAGAGGCGTGGTTGTAGAACTTGGGGCAGTTCAGGACAGGGTTCTTGGCGAGGGATTTTACACAGTAACGCCATTTATCCAGCATGTGGAAATGATTGAAGTCAGAACCCAAAAGTACGAAAAAGACGCGGCCGCCACAACGATAGACTTGTTGGATGTAAAAACAACGGTCGCGGTGAACTACCACCTGTCGGAAGGCGAAGTCAACAAGATGTTCCAGACAGTAGGGCTGGGATACGAGGACAGGCTCATAGCGCCGGCAGTGCAAGAAATCGTCAAATCGGTAACAGCAAGGTTCGATGCCGAGAAGCTTGTAACGCAAAGAGAGAACGTGAAACAGCAGATAGAAACCAGCTTAAGGGACAGGCTTGGCGAAAGGGGGATAATAGTCGAGACGATATCGATAACCAACTTCGAGTTCCCCATTCAGTTCAATCAGGCAATAACCGACAAGCAGACAGCAGTCCAGCTAAAGCAGAAGGCCGAGAACGACCTGCAGAGGATTGAAGTGGAGGCGAGGCAGGCCAAAGCAAAAGCTGAAGGCGAGGCGGCGGCGATAAAGGCGGTAAATGAAGAGCTGCTGAAAAGCCCCCAATATATACAGTATCTGGCAGTGCAAAAATGGGACGGAGTCATGCCAAAAGCAACGGGCGGTGCTTTGCCTTTCATCCAGATTCCGGTATAGCCAAAGAGCTCTGCAACAATCTGATGTAAGCCAAATTCAGGCAATGAAGAACTAGTTGCATCGCTTAACTCGTTTGTTCGGGCTTTGCAACCCAGAATCGTCTTTCCAAAAAGTTTAAATATCTATCAGGATATTATAATAGATATCCTGAAGGATATCAAGAGGTAATGGCATTGGACATCATATACAATGGAATGAGGATAGAGCCGACCCTGAGCGCAACCAGAGAACTCCTGAAGGAAGGAAAAGACCTGTATGACGTCTTGCACATTTTAGAGGAAGGCTACGATTGCAGTACATCAAAGAGGAAAGAAAACATCACTGAGAAATGTCTGAAAAAGGGCGGCAAGGAATACAAAGTCGTGCTGGCAGAAACAGAAGTGGCCCATCCTGATGGATACATTGAGAAAGTGATGAGATTGATTCACTTTGGAAAGATTGCCTATAAGAAAGAACGGAGGAGAGAAATATGAAAAGAGACCTATGGGACGCTGCACACAAATGCACAAAATGCAATTCACTCATGAAAAAAAAGACTCTGGTAATTGAAGGAATAGACGCAAGGGGGTGGGAGTGCACGAAGTGCAAAGATATGGTCCTGCATCCTGAAGATGCGCAAAGAATACTTCTGCTCAGCAAACTGAAAAAAGGAATTCCTGTGACAGTGGGAGAGCTTGGAAACAGCTTTGTTGTCAGGATTCCCAAAGAGATAGCAGAGCTTTATAAACTGTCAAAGGGCGAACAAATCATGATGAAAGCAGAAAATGATCGCAAAATAGAGCTTGAAGTATCAGGATAAAAGCAGTTGCTTCACCCCCTCTATCTCCTGTATCCGAACCATATGCTAAGTATATCAGGTATTGGAATTATCAAAATCCCAGATTGAAGATGTATTGAAGGACCCTAATAAGATACTGGATGGAAAAGATGGCAGGAAGATAGCACAAAAAGTTATAGGGAAATATCTTTTGAGAGTGATATATGAAAAAGAAGGAAATGCATATA
>JACPAH010000019.1 GCA_016180925.1 Candidatus Aenigmatarchaeota archaeon | reverse complement strand
TGGGAGGGGCACTCGCTGCGCCCGGAATCAAGAGTCCAGAAATGCGAGCCGCACCTGCATTTCTTCCTTTCAAAACTCATGTCAGAGAAGAGTTTTACTTTGTAGTATTTTTCATGGTCGCTGGAAAACTTCTTCTTGAGGGCGTCTTTCATTGATAATTACTCTACATTTACTTTTTAGAAGGTTTGACTCTTATTAAAAATATGAGAGAACAGGCTGTCAGATGGATTTTGAGCACTATGATTTGTCACCAATAGTTTTTCTCGCAGTATCCTGAGATGCCGCGCGGAATCTTGTCGCCGGGTTTCAGTCTGAATACGTGGATTTTTTTGAACATAGTAAAATCTATTGAAGAAGGGATAAAAAAACATACTTCGGCCTGGAATGCCGGAAAAAATAAAATAAAATTTACCCGAATAGCGCTGAAAGTCCTTCGGCGGCGCTCTCTGCCTTCTTTTCCTGCTCTTCCTCGTTCTTTTCTTCCTTCTTTTCGGACGATGCAGGAGATGCAGATGCTGCTATCGGCGCGGCTACAGGCATTGCGGCTTTGCTTATTACTTCCTCTATATTGACGCCCTCAAGGGCGGCTACCAAAGCCTTTACCTTAGCCTCGTCAGCGTTTTCCCCGGTTGCCGTGATTAGTTTTTTCACATTTTCTTCGTTCACAGGCTTGCCGGCGCTGTGGAGCAGCAAAGCTCCGTATATGTAATTCATTTTTCATACCTCCGTTGTCGAATTAAGTGTCATCGCTTGCCTTACAGCCTTCATCAGGATTTCATCAATGAAATCCTTCTCCATGGCGTTCGTTTCGATACATAGCGATTTGCTCTCTATGAATGCCTTCTGAAGCATGATTCTTATCGTTTCTTTTGTTGGATAGCCGGTATTGACGGAAAGGTTTATGGCCTCATGAATGCAGTTCTGCAGGATTTTTAAGTAGTCGTCCATGTCTATATCGAGGACTGACTTTTCATAGAGCGTTCCGTCCTCGTAAACATGCGAAATCCTAAGGCCTATTTCCATGGGCTCTATCTTAAGGAGGGAAAGAACTCCCGCCAGGTCATCATTAATGGTCTCTCCTTCCTTGCATACAACCTTGTCTTGGAGTATCGCTATTTTACCCCCCTGTACTGATGCCTTCAGGCCGACTTTCTGGAGAGTTGATATTGCCGGTCCGGGCGGCAGGCTTGTCGGGCCTTTCTGTATCATTATGTCCTTTGTCGCTTTGTCTCCGGGCTTGGCGGCAGCCGGACTCCTGTTATCCTTTAGGAACTTGTATATTCTGAAAGGATTTTCATTGGTGGCCAGTATGGCAGGCTCAAACCCGCAGGTATCCAATACGTCTTGGAGGGGGTTGATGTCTTTCTTCTGCACATTTTCTATTGCAAGCCTGATGAGGGATTTTTTGCTCATTCTTATGACCGCCTTTCCTCTCAGCTTGTTGCGTATCATCTGCAGCTGCCTGGCAGGCATTTTATGCATGTCCAGTATGCCTATTACAGAATGGCTGTTCATGATGTCTGCAAGCTCTTTCACTTCATTTTCCTTTTTCATAATCATACCTCTAATTTTACAGGTCTTCCCATCGTTAGTTTCAGGTAAACATTCTTTATCTGGGATTTTGGTGGTATGGATTTCTTTATCTCTTCCACAACCTTTTCCAGATTTTCCTTTATTTCCAAGTCCTTCATGTTTTCCGAACCCACACACGTCTGGATTGTAGGGGAATCCCTTAGTTTCACCCTTACTGATTTTTTGGTTTCATCAATGATGTTTTTGTAGTTTGGCCCAGGAAGCAGGAGTTTAGGCATCTTCCCCTTGGGCCCGAGAAACTTCCCTAATGTTTTGCCTACAAGGGGCATCAGGGGTGCCTCGCATACGAAAAATTCATATTTTCTCATCAGGTTTTTCATCTCTTTCTTGTCGGCTGCCATTTTCTCTATATCGGCCTTTCTGATGGGGGCTTCCTGTATCGTATCGGAGATTATCCCGACCTCGACGTTTTTTCCGCGGCCATGTGGGAGTATGACGTCCTTTGAGAATTTGTTCTCTGTTTTTTTGAGGTCTATGTTCCTTATGTTGACTATAAGGTCGAATGTCTGCTCGAACTCTCTCTTTGGGTTGTTTTCCCTAATGTATTTTATCGAGTCTTCGATGCTTCTGAATGACTTGGTTTCCATAATTTTCCCTCCTATAAGCAGAACCGCCTATAGTAAATGTGGGCCATAACAATATGGGAGTAAAATATTTAAAAGACTATTTAGGTTCTTTTAGATATATGTTAGAATTCCCTATACGGATTCTAGATATATTTAAGCGCCTTCCCCGGCCTTTTTTTCCACTTCGGATAGCCTCGAATCGAGGCTCATATAGGCGTTGTCAACCGCTTCCCCTACCTTATCGAGTTTCTGCTCAATCATGGAAACGCGGCCGGATATCTCAAAATACCCCTTTTTCATATCCTCCTGATAAATGTTGTTGACCACGTTTATTTTGTTGTCCAGGAACTCTATGCTTCTGGAAAAATCCCTTCTTAATGAATCAATGCCGACGGAAAAGATATCTATTCTCTGTGATATGACGTCTATCAGTTTTCCCCTGTTACCGTCAACGTTCCTTATCTTCCTGTCAGAGGATATCTTTTGCACCACCATGGCCGCCACTATACCGAGCAGCACTATTGAAAGGTTCCACAAATCGAAGAATTCGACGGCCACGAAGACCGTTATTGCCGCGTAGAGGACTACTAAGAGCTTTTCATGAAAATCCATATGACCACTATAAAGTTATGAACATGCCAAACTTTTAAAGCGCATTTTCACAACGCGTTATGTTTTTATTCTTGCGAGGAGAAGTAGTGAAGGGTTTGATGCCCGAATTGTATGAGAAAACGTCTTCTTGGTATGCTTTGCGAAAGGACGGCAGGACTATATGCTATCGTAATATGGCATATGTTTTGGCAATGGCCTATTCGGAAAGAAACGGCAATCACGGCTATTATTGGACAAAAGAGTTTGAGCGCCTTAAAGAAATGATTGAAGACGGAACGCTTGTAAAGGTTTAGACGCTTATCCTGCCTTCGCTTATGTCTTTTATGACCTCGCGCGGGTCGCGCCCCTCTACTGTAATGCCGCAGCTGAGGCACGTTCCCAATATCTGCTTTACTTTTTCTTTCATGCCACCTGAAATGGAGTCCTTGTTTTTTGCTATCTTTATTATAGCATCCATCCTGATATCCCCGGCCATTTTCCTGGTTTTGTCCTCATTGACGGTCGCCAGCTTTTGGACCCCAAGCTCTTTTTTTAACATGGAACTCACCGGAGGCGTCCCGATGGATATCTCAAATTTTTTGGTTTCGGTATCGACCACTATCTTGACCGGGACCTGCATGCCGCCAAAATCCTTCGTCCTTTCATTTATCTGTTTGACCACATCCGGAACATTAAGTTTAAGCTGCGAAAGCGTCGGACCTATGGGCGGGGCTGCCGTAGCTTTTCCGCCATCGACCAGAACATCAACAGTTTCTTTTGACATATCATCACGCTTTTTTCTTTTCATGTATTCTGACAGAATTAACCGATATCGTCACCGGTATGGGTATAGCAGCCTCCAGAAGCTCTACGGTTATCTCATTTTTTGTCTCATCCACCCTGGTTATCTTCGCAAGCTCGCCCTTGAACGGCGAGCCGACTATTTCAACAACATCCTCGACCTCGAATTTGACCTCGCTCTTTTCGGCTATCATGAACCTTTCGACTTCTTCTACCTTGACTTCCTTGTTTATTATCCCCCTTATATGAGGGACATTCTTGATGAGATTTTCCACATCTTCCTGCACACCTTCAGCGAATATGTACCCCCTCAGGTCTTCGGGGTGCATAAGAGATTTTATCGGGATGTTGTGGTTCTTTATCTTCGTCGACAGGGAATCTATCACGACGTTTTCCCGCCCGGTTGTAGTCCTTATCGTCAGCATCATTATAATCCGCCTATCAGATTGAATATGAGGAATATTGAAAATCCTATTATGCCTATGACTACGAAACCGAGGCCGGTTATCTTGGCTGATTGTCTGTACTCGGTCTTGTCCGGCTTGCTTGATATAAGCAATATCCTTCTTATCCGTTCCATTATTTCTCTCATAGGTTCACGCTTTGACAAGTGTTTATAGACATTAATTTATAATACAAAGGCTTAAAACCTGAGGGATATGCTATATTTATCGGCTGGAATTCTGGAATGCCTACTTGTCGATAAAGTCTATGCCGAACATCTTCTCTACATCACGTCTTTTTTCCTTGACCTGTGTCTGGGTGGCATTCCTTGACGGCGAGCTGACGCCGGTTATTATAAGCATCGTCCTTATTGAATCCCCAAGCTCTTTCACTATCTGGGCGCCCCATATTATCTTGGCGTCTTGGTTCAGCCTCACGGAAACCGATTCAACTATCTTCTGGCATTCCCTTATCGTTATATCGGAGCCTCCGGAAACATTTATGAGGGCTCCCTTGGCACCATCAATCTCGATGTCAAGAAGGGGGTTGTTGAGGGCTCTTTCCACGGCCTCCACAGCCCTATTTTCCGAGTCGCTGTCGCCCATCCCTATCATTGCCAGGCCGCCATTGCTCATCACTGCCCTTATGTCGGCGAAGTCCAGATTTACAAGTCCTGGCCTCGTGACAAGCTCTGTTATACCCTTTACCGCATTCACCAGTATTTCATCCGCGACCTTGAAGGCCGTGCTTAATGAAACATCAGGCACTATTTCAAGAAGCTTGTCATTCGGTATCACTATGAGCGTGTCGACGTTTTTCTCCAGTTTTTCCAGGCCGTCCCTGGCATTTTTCATTCTCTGCTTGCCTTCCATAGTGAAAGGCAGCGTGACTATTCCTACTGTCAGTGCGCCCTGTTTCTTTGAAAGATCCGCCACCACCGGGGATGAACCTGTTCCGGTGCCGCCTCCGAGACCGCAGGTGATGAAAACAAGGTCTGCCCCTTCCAGAGACTTTTTTATTTCGTTTTTGCTTTCCTTCGCGGATTCCTCACCTATCTTCGGGTCCGCCCCGGCGCCGAGGCCGCCCGTTATTTCCTTTCCTATGAGTATTTTTGTATCCGCATCAGTGTAAAGGAGGTCCTGTGCATCCGTGTTTATGGCTATCGTCTCGGCCCCGACTATTCCTATCTGCATAAGCCTCGATATCGTGTTCCCGCCGCCGCCGCCTGCCCCGAAAACCTTTATCTCTGCCTTCTTTGCTTCCAGGATTTTTCTCAATTCCTCGTCAGCCGGCGCTGTCCCAACATCCTTAGAACTTAGTATGCCCATTATATCACTTTCTATAAAATATGCTGGAGGATATTTAAAGATTCCACAAAAATCGCGGCAAAAAAATCGTAATTTCTCGACATTACATATGTATTTAAATAGTAGTAGTTGTAGTAGTAATTATGAAGCTCCAGTGCACAAAATGCGACCACATATGGGTCACGAGGAATGACAGGATACCAGTGGCATGCCCCAGATGCAAGTACAGCACATACTACCATAAGCCTATAGTGGTGAAGAAATAGACGATGCTTATTTCTTTTCGAACGTTTCGGAGAATTTTATCTTCGCGATGCCTTCGACATTGCTGGTTATGATGTCTGAGATGGCTTCCTTCATCTTGTCGGGGATTCTTGCGCTTATCTCGGCCTCGTTATCGTTTATTTTTATTGAGGTGTCCTTAACTCCGAAGAACTCAAGAACAGATTCTATTTTTTTCTCGCTGCCTTCTATTTTCTCGATGATCTCTATATGATAAAGAAGTGTCTTCCCGGACAGAGGGTTGTTGAAGTCTATGCGGACTCGCCCTCCCGAGACGCTCTGTATCCTCCCCTTCATGCCGGAGAAGTTCACTATCATGCCCTGCTGCGGGCTTGTCTTGTTGTCCCGGAATACGCTGGCGTTGACTGTTTTTACAAGCTTCGGGTCGCGCTGGCCGAACGCATCTTCCGGGAGTATTGTTATATCCTTTATGTCGCCGACGTTCATGCCTTCTATGGCTTTGTCAAGGCCGGGTATCAGGAAATTGGCGCCCACGACCACCGGCAGGGGGCCGTATTTCATTTTGTCATTGTAGACTTTTTCCTTCTTCGCTGCATCTTCGTCTGTAATGTCGAATATCTCGCCGCTTTCCAGTCTTCCGATGTAATTGATTCTTATGAAGTCCCCTTTTTTCATCCTATAAGCTATTTTCAAAAAGTATTTAAGCGAAGCGAAATGCAGGGCAATTACTTATGAATTACGCCAAAATCCGGTGCAACGAATTTAAAGGTTGAATTGAATTACAATTATGCTTTTCAAGTCGGAGGATAACTGGAAGAAATATCTTGGGATTGAGGATGAGGAGCATCTCAATAATATTCTCATGAAGGCATCCAGGCACAAGGGGGCCTACAAGAACGCTGACGACATCAAGATGGCGCAGATGTGGTGCGCCCTCCTGGAGATGAGAAAGGAAAACATAATTCTCCAGAAACGCCTGGCCAGGATGGAAGAGATATTCGACATCATATTCGAGAAAAACAGGAAGCATGAAAGGGAAAAGCTTGAACTTGTCGAAAGCCTGGAAAGATTCTGATTTACTCAAGAAGTATGCCGAACTTGTATGGCGTTGAGTTGCGGGCTTTCTGGTTCTGGCTCTTTTCCGCATCCTCTATGGATATTTCCAGACCGGTCTCGCTCTTAAGGAACCATTTTGATTCGTTAAGCAATTTTAACTGGTTGTCTCTTCCTATGACTCCGGTGATTTCATTTGATTTGGAATAGGCCGACTGTATGAAGGAAAGCGTAGCCTTTCCATATCTCCTTGCATCGCTCTGCATTATCCCGCGCGTTATCTCATCAAGCGGCATGTCTTTGTTTTTTATTATTTTATTCAGAGTCTTGAACTTCCAGTCCTCGGCGACGAATAATGTGCATTTCTTTGCTTCCTTGCCTATGATGCCCCTTATTTCTTCGATATCGGCCAGAGTCTGCATCATGGACTTTTCCCACAATTCGGCCCCGCTGTTCGGCAGGCTTTTATCATAAGTCGGCCATGCCGATAGGGAAACGAATCCCCTGCCGCCAGTCATTCTCCACATCTCCTCCGATATGTGCGGTACCAATGGCGCCAGCAGCCTTATGACATCATACATGAAAATTTTCAGGGTCTTTTTGTTGGCATTCTTCATGCCGCCGCATCTTCTCAGATACCATTTGAGGTCGTTTGTCGTTTCAAAAAGGGCGCTCTGGCACGCCGACCTTAATCTAAGGTCGGAGAATGCCTCTGCCGCGTCTTTTTTATGCTTTTGCAGTCTGCTGATAAGATATTCATCTATGGTCCTGCCCTTCATCGAACCGGATTTTCCGGCGCCCTTTATAGTATTAAATAGCAATTCTATCCGGGATCTGTAGCTTCTTATATTCTCGACCCTCCAGTCCGCGTCCTCCAACCCCTCGCTGGAGCACGCTATATTGATCCTTACCATGTCGGCCCCGAAATTTTTTATGACGTCCTTCACTACTATAAAGTTCCCCCTGGACTTGCTCATCTTCTGCCCTTCTATATTGACGTATCCGTTCGTTGAGATGCCCCTGGGCCAATAACGATTTCCCCACAACGCCACGTGATGCATTATGTAAAATGTCAGGTGATTCTGTATCAGGTCCTTTGCGCTGTTCCTCATATCTATAGGATAGAAGTATTCAAACTCGCTTCTCATAGATGCAAGAGTTTTAGGCGGTATTTTACCCCTTTTCGCCGCGGCTTTCGGATCGCCTTTCCCCAGAAAGACGTAGTCGAAGACTTCGTCGGTAAGGCTTTTGGCGCTTATTTTATTTTTGTTTATGATGCCGGCTATCGTATAGTAGGCCATGTAGACGGTGGAGTCGCTCAGCGTCTCGACTATCCAGTCCTTGTCCCATGGAAGAGGCGTTCCGAGACCTGATTTCCTTGCGCATGCCTTGTCCTTCAGCCAGTCTATTGTATTCTCGAAATTCTGCCTAGACTCAACAGGGACTATTCTCATACCGGCCAGGCACTTTCTGGCCATGTCCTTCCAGGAGGTGTCTGAATATTTGAGGAACCACTGGTTTTCCAGTATTTTTACATGGCACCTCGTGGTGCATCTGCACACGACCTTCGGGCAATCCCATATGGGATGTGCAATGCCTCTGGATACGAAGTCGGAGATTATTTTATCCTTCGCTTCTAACACCTTCAGTCCTGCGTAAGGCCCGCACTTGTCATTGAGCACGCCATTGTGAAATTCCTTCTTGTAAAGGTTCTTTGTGGCGTTTTCCAGGATGTCTCTCTGGCCCGTGCTGGTGATTTTCATCCTGGCGCACATCTCCATAGCGTTCTCGGAACCGGAGTCTATTAGTATTATGGGTTCGACGTCGGCTCTGGACAGGCCGTAAGCTTCGAGCCCGTTTTTGTCAATTAATTCCTTCAGCGCCATCCAGTCGTAGGGCGCATGAGCCGGAACGCTCATCACTATACCCGTCGCGGACTCTGCGTCGACAAAATGTGAAGGAAGAATAGGTATTTCCCTGTTGCCGATGATGTCGATGCACTTCTTTCCGGCCAGTTGGATCTCGCATATTTTTTCCACATGTTTTATCTGGTCCTTCAGCTTGTAGAAGCATTCCCTGCTCACAATCCACTTCTCGCCGCCGGCCTTTATTTTGAGGTATGTGGCGTCCGGGTTAATCCATATGTTCGTCACTCCGTACACGGTTTCAGGCCTTAGTGTGGCGCATACCAGAAAAGCGTCTTCCATCCTGAATTTTACTCCGGTATATTCCACCGGGCTTTCCCCCTCGCCCTCCAGCCTGTCATGATCGCCCGTCGGGGACTGGTCGTGGGGGCACCATATTACTGGATGGGTACCTTGAACTACATATCCCTTTTTCCTTAGGGTATTGTATTGCCATTCTATGAACCTGGAGAATTGCGGGCTCATGGAAGTCGTCACGAAGCTTCTTCTCCAGTCTATCGAATATCCGATTGAATTGGAATCTTCCATGAATTTTTTCATCCAGAATTTTGCGACGAACTCCGGGCCGAGTTTTATGAAGTCTGAAACATTCTTTTCGGTCGCGCCAAACATCCTGAACGTTTCAGCCTGGCTTTTGTCCCCGTTCTTCAGCCTTTCGACAGCACCCACTATAGGCTCGCCGGTTGCATGAAAACCCTGCGCAAGAAGCGTGTTATAACCCTGCATCCTCTTGAACCTGGCGTATGCGTCCGTCCTCGTGTATGTATAGCTGTGGCCTATATGCATTCTGCCATTGACATACGGTATGATAATGGAAGTGAAGAATTTCTTCTTCTGGCCGGGATTGGTTTCAAATATCTTGGATTTATTCCACTTCTGCTGCCATTTCTTTTCTATTTTCGCAAAATCCATTGATGGCACCTGATTATTTTTTGATGCTTCTGTATTTATAGTACTCCAAGAAAACATTCAGGATATTAGTTTTCTTGGGCACTATCTGCGGAAGACGAAGTCTTCCGAGATGCCAAAAAGCTTCGCTTTTTGAGCATATGTGAAGCAAATAAACATTCAGGAATTCTTTATTTGCTTCACTATTTCTTTATTTGCTTCACTATAATGGGCGCGACGGGATTCGAACCCGCGACCCCCTGCTTAGAAGGCCGACACTTATGAAAGAAGCCTTTCATAAAAGGTGCTCTATCCAAGCTGAGCTACGCGTCCTTGTAAATGCTTTATACAGTAAAACAGATAAATAACAGACCGGGTTATCAGATTAGTCACGTATATAGTCCGGAAACAGGCATAGCGGCGTTTTTGGCATCATATATGTGAAATTTGAAACGCAGCATTTTCAAGCTTTTAAACCGCCGGGGCAATAGTTATCTTTAGGTGTGGTATGACCAGAATAATAGCTTGCATTTCCGGGAAGGGCGGGGTCGGGAAAACCACCCTGGTCTCGAATCTCGGCGTTGCAATGTCATCCATGGGAAAAAGCGTCGTGGTCGTGGACGCCAACCTGACGACGCCCAATATAGGGATACATTTCGGCATGCCGCTTTATCCCACCACACTTCACGATGTTCTGAAAGGTTCTGTCCCGATAAAGGATGCCGTTTACTACCACGACAGCGGCGTCAGGATAATTCCAGCCGGGCTCTCTCTCAGGGACCTGAGGGGAACCGACTCAAGGGACCTGCCAAATGTGCTTTTGGACCTTCTGGGGACTGCTGATATAGTCTTGCTGGATTCCGCCGCCGGACTGGGTAAGGAGACCCTTTCCAGCATGGAGGCGGCAGACGAAATGGTTCTCATAACGAATCCCGAATTGACATCAGTTACAGACGCTCTCAAGGCGTATAAACTGGCGGAACAGCTCGGGACCAGAATAACAGGCGCGGTGGTAAACAGGGTGAAGAATAAGCCGCATGAGATGCGCATAGCGGACATAAAGAACATGCTGGAAGACACCGATATACTTGCAAGGATTCCGGAATGCATTGAAGTTCAGAAGTCCATTGCAAGGCGCAATCCAGTCGTTCTGGGTTTTCCGAAATCACCTGCAAGCAGGGAAATAAGAAGGCTTGCCGGGCGCATCGCCGGCGTTGAATACAAAGAAAACAGGCCTTGGTATAGGTTCGTGTTCAGATGACACCAACGAGGAAAAGGAAGAAAAGGCGCGGCAATAACGACATTATGCCTGTGAAGTGGAAGCTTTCAGTAAGGGGCTGATGTCCAATTCGAAAGCCGATACGGGCTTTTCTAGCGACCATCTGTTTAAAATTTTCGGATGTATCTCCCCGACAATTCCTACAACCTTCCCTTCTATTAGTATTTCTCCTGCACGGCCTTTGATGAAGCTTGGGTTATTTGACGGCTTAATTCCATATTTTATCCCCAGGCTTGATATGAGAGAATCTGTGTATGATGATATGTCTTCGTAACCCACTCCATTGCCGGAAACAGCTCCTGCTATTTTGGCTATGGTTCTTGTTCCATCTATGGATTTCCTGTCTCTGACGACACATTCACCCAGCTCAAATATTTTCTGCGGAAATTCTACATGCATATTTTTTGTCAGGCAGCTCATGAGATTCGGTATTATCCAGTTTCTGATACACGAATAGTTTTCGGACATGACATTCTCTATCTCCAGGGCCGAAAAATCAGCATCCATTTTGTCGCAAAGCGCAGCTTTGCTGGAAAGTATTGCAGACATTATTTCCTGGAACCCCAGACCAGCCATGACTCTCCTTATTTTATCCGAAAGGAAAGTATCATGCCTGAGTTTTCCGGCTGTAAAGCTTGTTATATCAAGTTCCTTGAAATTCCCGTATCCGTATGCTATTGCTATGTCTTCAATGACATCCATATAGTGCATGACATCGTTTCTATAGGGTGGAACGACTATATTTACGGTATTTTTCGAAATTGAAACGTCATATTGCATTTTCATAAGGAGGTTTTTCACATCGGCTCCACTCAAGTCAATTCCAATGGTATTTCTTATATTTTCTTTTCTGAATGAGAGGTTTTGATTGAAAATGTAAGGGCATGGGATGTCTTTTCCAAGAGGCGTTTTCCACTGGTATGCTGATAAAACAGACTCTATTTTTGCGCCTCGGTCTCTTAGGGAGTACGCAAATATGTTGGCAGCTATAAGGACGGCTTTCTGGTCGTCTCCTGTGACTTCTACAAAGAGCGTCTGAAGACCCGTTTCAACCTTTCCTATGAAATTGCTGTTTATTATCGGTGGGAATGAAAGCACCTCTTCTGCCGAATCCAGGAGAATGGGATAGAGTTTGTGGTTTAGGATAATATATCCATATTCCTTGCCTTTTGGATGTTCATTCAGTATTTCTTTTAGCGTTGAGGGTTTTTCAGATTTAAGCGGGATGAATCTGACTTTTTCCGGATTAACGGCTTTGTAATGGACAGGAAATTTTATTTTGTCATATCTGTATATTCCTATGGAAATCTTTTTTCTTTTCTTCCCGTAGTTCTCGCTTAGTTTGTCTTGAAGTTGGATTATATCGAGCAATAATTCTTCATCCACATCAACGTTTTTTGCGATAAATCCCGAAATAAACGGCCTTATTCCGTGCAGTTTGCTGTCGACTATAATTTCCTTTCCGCTGGTCCGGAAATCAAGCTTTGGAAGACCTTTTGATTTACCCGAAATGCCGCGCAGGACTCTTGCAATACCTTCGACACACCATAAATCCGGCCTGTTGGTATCCCCCATTTCTATCTTTGCATTGCTGCCTTTCAACTCCTCCATCTCCCCCTTGACGAATTCCAGGTCTTCTTCCTTCACTTTTTTTCCCGAAAGCTTCTCCAGAGTTTTCATCGAGACTTCGATTGTTGGCATCTAATATACAACCTCGCTTTTTCTCAGGAAATTGATATCATGACTGAAAAGGTCCCTTATGTCATTTATGCCGGAAGACAGCATGAATATCCGGTCAAGGCCGGCCCCCCATGCTATGACAGGGTGTTTTATTCCGAGAGGATCGGTCATTTCATGTCTGAATATGCCCGCTCCTGCAAGCTCAAGCCATCCAAAATTCGGATGCTTTGCCATCAACTGCACACTGGGTTCGGTGAACGGGAAGTAGCTGGGCATAATCTTTACTTTGTCTGTGTTCGCAAATTCCCTGGCAAACAGCTTAAGAAGTCCTATGAGATGTCTTATATTGAGTTCTTTATCGATAACAAATCCTCCAAGCTGGTAAAAGTCGGGCAGGTGCGTAGCGTCCACGATATCGTATCTGAAGCATCTTGATATCTGGAAGTATTTTCCTGGTATTTTCAGGTTTTGCGATGAAAGGGTCTTGGGAGATATGGCTGTGTCATGCGTTCTAAGTACCAGGCGATGCGCTCTCTGCACGTCATATTGGTATTCCCATCCTCTTGACTCCGAGGTGCCCTTTTCATGCGTTTTTTTAACGGCATTTAGGATGTTTTTATCGAGAGCCTTGGCATATTTGGGTTCTTTCAGGAAATACGCATCGTGTATATCTCTTGCCGCATGAAACTGCGGCATATACAATGCGTCCATATTCCAGAACTCCGTTTCGACTATTGGCCCTGTCATTTCTTCAAAGCCCAGACCAGTCATTTTGTTTTTCACCCAGTCCAGGAACGCGGCATAAGGCTGCTTCTTTCCCGGATAGATTTTCTTTCCAGGAGCTTCCACATTATATGGCCTGATTATTGTTTCGCTCCAGACCCCCGTCTTTATTATGTCCTCGTTAAGGGATGATACCTCCGTTCCTTTGTATTTTTCAGCCCTCTTGTAGGCATCGTCCTTTTCTTCCTGCAGCAGGTTTCTTTGCAGAAGTATCTGGGCCATCTTATTTGAGATTTCCATGTTGGAGGCAACGCTTTTCAGTGCCGTTTCAATTTCGTAAGATTCGGGGTATTTTGTGAGAACCAAGAAGCCCTGTCTTATCTCGACCCAGCCATTCTTTTTTGCCCATTGAAGAGCCACTGAAAAGTTTTCAAGTTTTTGCGCTTCCTTAATTTCAATGTTTCCGGATTCCAGCAGCTTTACAAGGTTCATTTCTGGCATGCCCGTTTCAAGGTATTTTATGCCTTCGTCGGTGAGGAAATAGCGCTTCATGATAGAATATTCACGGACTAAAGATATAAATGATTCAGCTGCTAGATTAATCTATGGTGAAGAAAGAAAACAAAATAGAGGAGATAGCGAGGCGCCGCGGGATTTTCTGGACATCTTCGGACATATATGGCGGCGTTTCCGGCATGTATGATTATGGCCATATAGGGACCCTGATAAAGAGGAAGTGGGAAAATACGTGGAGAAAATATTTTCTCGGGTTGAATGGAAATTTCTTTGAGATAGACTGCAGGAACATGATGCCTGACAAAGTCTTCAAGGCGTCAGGCCATGTGGATTCATTCGTAGACCCGATAACCAAATGCAGGAAATGCGGCGGCATTGAAAGGGCGGATCATCTGGTCGAATCTATCCTGGAAGGTAACTTTGAGGGACTTTCTCCCGGTGAGCTTACGAAACTAATTAGGGAACATAGGATAAAATGCCCGAAATGCGGCGGGGAGATGGAAGAGGTCGGGATTCTGAACATGATGTTCCCGGTTATGATAGGCTCGTCCCTGGGCTATTTGAGGCCTGAAACCGCCCAGGGGGCTTACGTGAGCTTTCCAAGGGAATTCGAGGTTTCGAGGAAGCGGCTTCCGCTGGGCCTTGCGATATTGGGGCGAGCCTACAGGAATGAGATTAGCCCGAGGAATCTGCTGATACGCATGAGGGAATTCGACCAGGCCGAGCTGCAGATATTTTTCAATCCGGACATGATAAACGACCATGAGAGTTTCAATGAAATTTCTTTGTACAATCTGAGGATTCTTTCGGTTGATTCCAGGAAATCCGGCATAGTCCACGAGATTTCGTGCAAAGACGTTTCGGTAAAGCTGCCGAAGTTCTATGTCTATTACATGGCAATGATACAAAAATTCTATCTGGATGTCTTGGGTCTGCCGCCGGAGAAATTCAGGTTCAGGGAACTGAGCGATGAGGAAAAGGCGTTTTATAACAAGTATCATTGGGATATTGAGCTCGATATCGAGAGCATGGATGGCTTTAGGGAAGTCGGAGGCATACATTACAGGACTGACCACGATCTCGCCGGCCACCAGAAGGTATCCGGCCGCGACATGGATATTTTTCATGACGGCAAGAAGTTCATCCCTCATGTACTGGAGCTTTCCTTCGGAATCGACAGGAACGTATATGCCGTTCTTGACATGGGATTCGTTGAAGAAATGGTCGGCCAGGAGGAACGGACTACACTCAGGCTGCCGAGGGCCCTGTCGCCTTTCGATTGCGCTGTCCTGCCGCTCGTAAAAAGGGATGGAATGGATGCCAAGGCGCTGGAAATAAGGAAAACCCTTACGGCCGCCGGCATGGATGTTTTTTACGACGATTCCGGCAGCATTGGCCGGAGATACAGAAGAATGGATGAGATAGGGGTTGCTGCCTGCATAACGGTGGATTCAGACACGATTGCATCCGGCACCGTGACGCTGCGCGACAGGGATACTATGAAGCAGGTCTTGATAAAGGACAGAGACCTGGCAGGAAAGATGAGGCTGTATATATCCGGAGAGCCTGCGGAATCCCTTGGGAATGCGGTTATAGTGAAACCAGAAAAGAATCCGGACATGAATTCTGGTTTCACATATAGTGCACAAGGAAAATAATATATTATGTCTTTCCTTGTAGCACTATAAGAAATTATAGCGGTGACTTGGTCTTGAAGCTTCTGGATTTCTTTCCCATATGGTGTCTTATCTCGTTCTCAAGCTTCCTGAACGCTTCTTGTATTACATCTATCGGATTCCATCCGAGGGAATGAGAAACGAATATGCCGTTCTCGGTTATTAATCTGGCTCGTATGGAGTATTTGGATCTTGGCCCCTGTTTATGGTATGTCTCAACATGAACTATCAGGCCCTGGATGTCACGGAAGCTTTTTCCGACTTTCTGCACGAATTTGGTGGTTATGGAATCCATCTCGGACTGGAACTCCATGCCTTCTTCCTGCATCCCGGTCACTTGGACATAAACATTCTTTGTCGGCGTTGAAAGGAAAAGTTCTATGATGTCTTTAGGCGTGATTATATATGTTTCTCCGCTGTCAACTATCACCTGCTCATTTCTTTGAAGGAGCTTTATGACGTTTTTTATCTTTTCGTCCATCTTGACGGTTACGGCTTTCGACATTATGGTCTCTGCCTTTATCCCTTCTACTCTTGTCTTTTCCTTGAATCCGGTGTCCCTCGTCCTCGATCTGGCCTCGAAGCTCTTCTTGGATTCTGCAGCCTTCGCAAGGTCGATGGTTCCCACAACACCAACAACCTTGCCTTCGTCGACTATGGGCACTCTGGACACGTTTTCATTCAGCATCATATGCCTTATTTTGCCTATATTGTCGCCCTTTCGCGCATAAACCGATTTGGAAATTATGCCGGTTATAGGTGATTCTGTATTCATGAATTTGTCAGCGACGCCGATTATATCTGTCTCCGAAATTATACCGGAAACCCTGCCACCTTCCATGACAGGCAGCGCTCTGGTGCCATTAGAAATGATAGACCTTGCCGCGTCAAGAACATCATCATCAGGCTTAACGAACCCCGACTTCTTCATTAGGGTCCCGACCTTTGTTTTCGACGTGTCTATGTCTTTCGTTACTATATTCTTCAGTTCTACTATTCCGGTGAACATACCATTTTCTTTGACTATTATCTGGCTTATATTTTTGGCCTTCATCTTGGCAAGCGCACTGCTGGCAACGTCTTTGAAGTCTGCAAAAACGACTTCTTTTACCATTATATCTCTTACTTTCATCCAGGCACCTCTCTCAATATATTCATGAAAAGATAAAAATCTGTAAATTCCTTCAAAGGAATTTAAGATGTTCAAGGGCTATATATAGTCCTTGACACAGAAATCAGGGCTTGTGACGTACTATTTGATAATATGTACAGTCAGATTCGTTGTCCACTACGGCCCACAACATCCTTGCTCTTATATTATGAGCAAGCCTTACCGAGCGCGACAGTTCCTGGAAAGACATGGTGAAGTCCTCGGGAACGCAGAACACTATCCATTTGGTGTGTTCCTTTGCGCTCTTCGGGCCTTTCTTCAGCTGCACACCCCTTTCGTATACGCGGAAGTCGCAGCCGAACTTGAAACCGGTCCTTACAAGCAGCCCTCTTTCCCTGAGGTCCTCATAAACGCGGTATCTTTCGACAAATCTCTTGTCAAGCGAGGCGGCATGGTCGTACAGCTCCTTGAAGCCCATGCTCTTTCCGGCTTTGAAAACCTCTATCCTGCCCCTTTTCAGCAGGAGCACAGACTCGACAAGCGCCAGTTCCAGCCTGTCTCCTATCTGCTTTCCGTAATATCCGGGCTCGTATACCTGCTGCCAGTCCTTCGTTGAAATGACCTTGCTTTCCTCCAGAGTGGTTGGTATGTTCTTTACTTTCTCAGGAGGCAGTTCGTTTACCTTTTCTTCATCTTCCTTTGGCATGTTATCACTTTCCTAGAAGTTAGACGAGAACTAGTTTCCTGGTTCTCTATGTCTTCTTCTGTGTTGAATATCTCAGGCATGTTTAAAAGCTTGAGACGTATGGGAAGGGAGGGATTTGAACCCTCGACGTCACGGTCTTCAGCCGTTTGAACTGGGATGTTTATACATCCCATGTGTTCTCCCAGGCTGAACTTAAGGTCTTAATTAATTAACAATTAAGATTACCTTCCCAAACCTATGGAGCTGATAACGGTCTCTAGTTTTTTCTGTTTAATCCTATTCCCAAATCCTATATTTTCATAAAATCTTTTAACCGCATCTCTTCTTTTTATCTTTATTCTGAATGGCTGTGTTTTTATACCGTCTTTTCTTATGTTATAACTATTTCCTGAAAAAACGTTTGTAGTTTCTATATCAAAATAGTACTTAAGTCCATACTTTATTTGCTCAAAGAATTCAATCCCATCCTTATGTAATCTGGAGGCTTTCCACATCTGAAGTTCTACATATTTATTTTTTGTATCAACTATACCTTCACAGTCTAAAAGTCTTTTAATAAAAGACTTAAAAAAGTTTTTGTCTTTTAATATCCATTCTGGAACCGAGAATTTTTTTAGCACTTTGTTTCCGTACGGAACGCCGGATAAAAATAATACCCTAGAAATAGGCTTGTTATTAACTCCATATAACACTGTTCCATATTTATTCGTAGTAACCTTACGTGACTTCCCCTTGATATGAAATATTCCGTACAATACATACTCAAACCTTCTTATTTCCTCTAAATCATTCGATGCAAAATCGAACCTCCAGTTAGGCTTTCCCTGAAGATGACCATCTCCTATTAATGCTCCGACAATTTCAGCCAATTCTTTGTTCCATCTGACCGGAAATAGGTATTTGTATTTTTCTAAGGCTTTGTTCGCCTTTCGCGAAGTTATAAGAAAAAAGCGCCTCGGGACGGACTCGAACCGTCGACCCTTTGGTTAACAGCCAAATGCTCTACCTGCTGAGCTACCGAGGCACATTAATCATAATCAAGAATAGAATTATTTAAAAAGAAAGAATTCAATCGAGAAAATCTCTATTCTTCAATTTGTCCGGCAGATATTCTTCAGACATGAATTTCAGGCCGCGGTGCGATAGTGCTTCTATCTCGGCTTTCACGCCTTTTTCCAACATGAGGTTTATCTCCTTCTGCCATTTGGGGTTCTTCTTGAACCATTCATATTCAAGCAATTCCTTTGCTCTCTTTATGTCTACTTCCTTGAGTTTTATCGTGCATTTCTTGAGGTTGTAGTCAAAGATATCGCTCGGTGTCAGACCGATGAACTTGGCTTCTGGGGTTGATATTCTGTCCGACACGTGGGCAAGTGATATGGAGCCTGATTTTATCACCGAATAAATATAAAAACCGTACGCGTCAGCGTCCGTGAAGACGTATACGGGCAAGTCATGTTCCGAATTCAGCCTTTGTATGAGCAATCTTGTTCCTCTCGAAGGCTGGCCCCCGGTCCCGACCAGTATGCATTTCTGCTTCTGCCAGAACTTGTCCTCATGAAGGCGCTCAAAGCCTGCATTCTTCTCTACTACGAGAACGAACTCGGCATTCACCTTTTTCAGCTCGATTTCATCTACTGTGCTGGGTATCGACCACCCGCCGCTCCCGAGCTTCGACCAGTCTATGCTGTCGCCCCTGTCTTCTATCACGACATTTCCGGCTACTATCCCCTTTCTATCGGTAGTGAGATGAAGCTGCTCTCTAAGGACATCTATCGTGACCTCGAGGTCCACTATGAGAGGATCGCTTTCGGCCTGGTCATCGAACGTGTTCTCGTCGCTCTGCGGCAGCGTCCTCTTCAGGTTGTAGTACATGTCCCTGATGCTCGTGTGTATTTTCTCCTCCAGGAGGGAATTGCAGAATCCGGCCACCATCATGGTCTGCATGAACTTCTTGGCATGCGCTACGTTGAAGAAATATCTTTTGGCGCTCTTGTTCCCGAGAGTAAGCTGCCCGCTCTTCTTGTCAAATATGACGTTTGAAAGCGTCCTTAGAGGTATGTCTATGTTTGGATTCTCAGTTTTCTCTATGTCGCCAAGGACCTTGTTCCCCAGCTTCTCAAGCTCCTTCCGGACTTCCTTCGTCATTCTTATCCCCCTCTTTCATGCTAGATCTTTGTGATATCATGGATTTCAGCTTTTTTTCTATATCCTTTCCCGGCTTCTTGGTCAGCAATGCTATTGATGATGCAACCTCGCCGCTGTAGCGTTCGAATATTTGTATCCTCCTCTTGGCATCGCCAGCCCTCCTCTTGCCTGAAAGGTATCTTGAGAGGTTCCTTCCGGCATCCTGCATGGCCAGCTTCATTTCTTTTATTATATCAGGATAAGATGCTATGGCTTCCTTGCTTTCGGATATGAATGGCACCCATGCCGAGCACATATGGACGACTATTACGGCCGGGCCTGTAGGCACGTTGGAGCCGGATTGCTGGAGGCCGTATCTTTTCCAGTCTATGTCCTTCGCGGCTTCCGTCGTGGCGCATGCTCCTGCCTGATAAAGAAGAGGCACGCGGTTTGCGAGCCGCACGATTTCTACAGGCGCGTCCTGCTTCATTTCCGGGATTCCGTATATTATTCCTACCTCTATCTGGAAAGGGTTTCCCCTGTAGACTTCCGGCGCCCGCGTCAGGGTCGTTATGAACTCCGCTCCCGGATACTCTTTTTTCAGGCTTTTTTCAAGCTCCTTCTCGCCTATCGGGGACAGGCAGTCCGTGGGCGGTCTCTGGACTTTGGCCTTTTGCATGGCGCCAAGAAGCTTCTCTATCTGCTCCCTTTCAAGCTCCTGCGGCTTCATGTTTGGGTCGAGTTTGGCGATGATGCATATTTCCTTCGATGTCTGCTGTCCTACCGATGAGAACTCGTTCACAAGGAATGCCTGCAAAGTGCGCGAACTCGTTTGTGCGAGAAATCTCTGGAGTATCCCGAATTCGACGCCGTACGGATGTATCTTTATCTCCTTCGGTGGAGGGGGAAGCTGGTCCACCGACCTCGGAAATGTCATCTTCGTCCCGTCTGGTGCATGGTATGATATCTTCGCGAACGGGTTGGAGATTGATGTTTGTTTAAGGTAGTCGTCCACACCCTGCGACTTGCGGTATCTCCCCAGAATATCCATTTCCACCCTTATACCTGTTCCGGGTATGCCGTCTGCATCATCCTCCTGCTTTATTATTTCAGGTTCGTTCTTCTTGGTGTCTATCACGAGCTCGAACATCTGGGACTTCTTCTTTTCATCTGTCCTGGAAATAACCCTCGTTGAACTCCCTGTGGTGAGTTGCGAATACATGACAACAGCCGATATCCCGATGCCCTGCTGTCCGCGACTCTGACGAAGTCTGTGAAACTTTGAGCCGTAGAGAAGCTTGCCGAATATCCTGGGGACCTGTTCTTTCACGATGCCAGGCCCGTTGTCCTGAATCGATACTTTGTATACATCTTCTTTCAGGTTTTTTATTTTCACGGTTATGTCAGGAAGTATCTCGGCCTCCTCGCAGGCGTCGAGTGAGTTATCAACGGCTTCTTTCACAGCCATGAGGAGCGCCTTGGTAGGGTTGTCGAATCCGAGAAGGTGCTTGTTCTTTTCAAAGAATTCTGATATGCTTATTTCCTTCTGCTGCTTCGCGAAGTCTTCTGCGGTTTTTTTTGGCATTATCATCACCGGCTTGCTAAAAATTCATTTTTTCCTGGTTCTCTTCCAGAAACCTGTAAACGAAACTGTGCGTATCGCCTTTTATAAGTCTTTGGAGGGCCTCTACGGCAAATCTTACATTATCGTATGGGCCTATGACTGAAACCGTCCTGCCGAATACGGATATGCGGGTTTTGGTGAGGTTTTCTATGTTCCTCCTGCACTTCCCGCCGGTCCCTATTAATCTTGATTTTATCCTATTTAATTCTTTTCTCTCTTTCGGAAGCTGAATTATATCCAGCGTGCTGTCTTCCTTGTAAAGGAGTTCTGAGGCTTCCGGCGAGAACCCCCTGCCGATGGCTTTTATTATGTTCTCGGCTGTCATGACGTCCACGGCCTCGCCCTCAAGGGTGGTTTCTTCCCCGACATCTATTTTCGTATGCGTGAGTCTCTGTATCCTGTATTTCGTTCTGCCGCCCTTTCCGATAAGAACCGGAATCCTTTCTTCAGGTATTCTGATTTTCTTTATCATCTGCAAAGAGTATAAACATCATGCTTTTAAGTCATGTCATATCAGAAGTATTCCTTTCCGTCTCAGCCACCCGGCCTGTGTCGGGTTGTATTTGTATACTATGTCCCCATGAGTGTCGCCCTGTATCTCCCATATTTTCACCAGGACCGCGTCGCCTTCCCTCATCCATATGCGTTTTCTCATTTTACCGGGTATTCTGCACAGTCTTATCTTGTTGTCCTGGCACACTACCTTGAGCTTGTTCGAGCCCATTAGGGTTTCAACCCTTCCCATGACCTCTCCCCGCCCCGGTTTCCTTACTCTTATCTCTTCCTGCTCCATCCAAATCATCTTACAGCATAATAGTTCCTGTAAAGCTTTATACCCTTCTTTTCACCGACCAGCTTGTATGAAGCTTTTACGTCAAATTTGTTCATGAGGGCCTGGATTATCTTCGATGCCTTCCTCTTGCTGGTGATTCTTATGTCGTATCCCGTCGAGGCTCTTGAGATATTTGCTACGATCTGGGGCTCAGCCATAGAACTTACCTTCTTGAGGATTCTGTCGCTATTTTCCCCGCGGGCCTGGATGACGGCCTCGTGATAGTTTCCGGATATCTTTATACAGTCCTCGCATTTATGCCTTTTTACTATGATGGTCGTTCTTTTCCGCTCGGTCTTATGAATGCCCGATATATAGCCGCTGCATACCACATCCGCTATAATCCTGTTCCCGATTTCTTTTCTGGATATCATTACGCTCTTCAGGGTGTTTTTTGTTTTTACGAGACCGGTTATGAAGCCTTCAACGGTTGTCTTGGATTTTTTCATGTGGTATGAATTGCACATTTCGCACAGATACAGAATTCCTCTGCCTATCTCAAACAGGCTGTTCATTTCAAGGAAGCAGTTTTTGCAGAAATTGCCCTTCAATGCTTCCTTGCCGCACTTGATGCAAAACATGAGATTAAGTTTGGTGTAATCCTTATATAGTGAACCAACAAAAGAATCCCGATATGTTTTTGTGGCTTCACATATGCCTAGAATATATTCCAGTATTCGACGCCGAATTCATACGGGTCTCCGTCGTAAACCTCTATGGCGGCCATTGAGGTGACCTGCGGTATGTTCTTCTCTGAGGTGTCGAGCCTGTAGAATTCCCCGCTGGACCACATTACGGATGACTTGACGGCTAGGCTCGTATTGGCGTCCTTCCTGTCATAGTCTGCAAACCATGCTACTCTCCCGCGCTCTGCCGTTACCCTGGCTTTTGCATGTGAATATTTGCCGTTCGTATCTATCAGGACAGTGCTGTCGTCAACGCTTATCTTGTTTATGCCTGGCCCCTTGTCGAACTTGTCCATAGAACCTTCTTCGCCGCTAAGCTTGGTAAAATATTTGTATATCTTGAATGAAACGTTGGACGGCGAGTCTTTCCCGTAGAAGACACCGTTTCCGGACGCCCCGCCGGAATCCTCCCAGCGGAGGCTGAACGTTGTGTTCATGAAGCCGTCATTTACCTGGTTTTCGTTGATGTTGGCTATCATGAGTATGCCTCCTCCGGAACCAAGAAAGTCCTCCAGCTGCTCCATGAAAGGCGTCATGTCCATATAATTGAAGATGAAGAGAACGTTTGTTTCCCTCCTCATCAGTATGGTATTCTGCGAAATCTCGGCCTTTTCGATGCCAATATGTATAGTTCTTCCGTTGTACGAAAATTCTCTTGGGCCAAGGATACCCTCCAGGACAGTCTCCTCCTCATCGGAACACAGGCAGCTGACCAATATGTCGCTGTTTGGCATGCCTTTTATCGACACCGAGAAGTCTATGTTTCTTTTAGTCAGCGACGAGATTTCAGAACCCAGACCGTGTGCGTCATTTCTTCTGACATAGTCTGTCAGCCTGCCGGATTTGTATATGCTCTCCACAGAATCGTGAATTTCCATGTGAATGAAGCTGTCTTCCCACCCAAGCTTTTCTGTTGAAGGTGCAAAGAAAAATGTCAGTGAGGAAAGTATTATGATGGACGCTATTATTGACTCGAGAATTCTGACAAACCCCTTCACTGTATCACCCTTACTATGACCTTGACTATGTCCCCGTCCAGCGACGAAGTTCTTACTGTCTCCACGCGGGTTCTTATCTGGCTTTCCACTCTGGGCGAGCACAGAACGACTGTTTCCCCTGCTGACGTGGAGATGTTGAGATATACGTCTTTCGATATCTCAAGCCCGATTAGGGACAGGAATTTCCTGTACCCGCCTTCCGATTCGCATATCTGGCTGAGGCTGCTGACTTTGGAGGCATCGAGCGAATAAAATCCGGAGGACAGTCCGAGTCTCTGTACATTGTCAGGGTTCCAGTTGTCAGGCCACCCCATGTCGAACATGACGAGATTGGATATCTGGTATGCCGATGATTTCATGTCCTCCACTTCGAGCTCGGATCTCATTGCCGAGACGCTGTTTATTATCTGGAGAGTTATGAAGCTCATTATGCTTATGAACACGACGACAGACAATATAAATTCGAAGTTTATCTGGCCTTTCATCTTATACGAGCCCCAGCTTGGTTATTATCATAAATATAGAAAAGCCCGATATCAGCATGACAAGGCTGTGCTTGAACCCGGCTACGATGGAGTCGTTGGATATCTGGCCCGCTATGAGGCCGGTGAAAAGCCCCTGTATCATTATCATAGTCAGAAACAGCGACTTGTAGTACGATGCGGCTTCCTCCCTTTTACCGAGCTCGAAAGAGTCTGACACGGTGAAGAATGTCTGGCACCCGATACAGACCGCGTCCGTGCTTTGGATGCAGAAGCCGCATGGGTTTGCATTGAAGTTCTCAAGAATGGAAAATCCCCCTACCTGGCTCTGGGTCTGCAGGAGAGGTATGAGGAATTTTATGAGGGCAAGAGTTATTCCCAGGAAAATGAAGAATATGGCGTACATCATCACGACCTGCTGGTTTAGGAGGAGAGATTTTTCCTGCTGCACCTCCCGTATCGATTCCATATTGGACGCCAGAGATTCCATGACCTCCTCTATATTCCCTCCTGACTTGTTGGCCTGGTCTATTATTATTATGGCCCTGACTATTGTTTCGCTTTTTTTCATGCTCTGCGAGAATTTCTTCAGGACTTTTTCCAGTGGTATGTTCCAGCTGAGCTGGTTGTTCATCTTTCTTATCTCGTTCGTCAGGGACCCGTATTCGGATTTGGATGCAGACTTCAGTGCTTCTATTATGCTTAGGCCGGCTCTCTGGGATTCAGCGATGTCCCTCAGAAAAGTCGGGAATTCGTTCTCGTACGCCCTCATCCTCTTCAGTTCTATGAACTTGAAGATGCTGTATGGAATGAGAAGGACGAGTATGGCCACCAGGACAAGGTTCAGCGAGGCTATTCCAGTGGGGACATGGATTTTATTATCACTATGAAGCCGGCCGACAAGGCCGGAAGGAGGCCGAAAACCACGAAGCTCTGTATGAGGGTCGTTGATGAGTCGCTGGAGAGGGTGGCTATTATGGCCGACAGCACTATGAAGAAAATAGATCCTGTTATTATGAGCGTGAGATATATCTCCACATACAGCGACAGGTCCTGGGAGTACTTTCTTATCCTCCTCCTGTAGTCCGCCATAAGATCGTCGCTCTTCTGCTTGAGGAAAAGCGACAGGTCGCCTCCGGATATCATTATCGTGTTCATGCTCCATAGGAGGTCCCTGAGATCCTTCGATGGCGTCCTTTTGGCCCATTTCTTCAGTGCTGACGAGACCGTCAGGCCGAAGAATTCTATATCCCTAGCTATATTGGAGCATAGCTTGGTTATCTCCCCGTATTCCTTGAACTCCCTCATCGACTTGAACAGCGTTGCCGGGTTCGGTTTGGAGCTTGCTATTGAAGACATGTACGATACTGCGAAAGGCAGGGATTTCTTTATGTTCTTCTCTTTGGATTTGGAGATTGTTGCAGGATATGAATAGAAAAGGAAGAAGATGAAGCTTGATATCCCCATTGACAGCATGAATCCAAGCAGAAGCGCTATAACTATATCAAAAAATATCGCGAATATGAAAGACAGGAAGATGGCCTCAAAGAAGAACGTCATGAAGAATACGAAAATGGTTGTTGATATGTATTCTTCCACTGTGTACGTTATACCGGCCCTCTGCAGGTCGTCCCTGAGGTCAAGAAAATACGGTTTTAGTTTCTTCGCTGTTTCTCCGAACATTTTCCCGGCTATTTCAAAATAGAACATTTCAGATACCCATTTTCTTCATAACAAATTCTGGGGAAAGATAGTACAGGTTTATGATGGAGGACACTTTCCTGTAGTCGTTTATGTTCTTTTTTGCCATCCATCCAAGTATTTGAGCCCTTCTCTTTATCTCTTCCTGCACGTCTTTCGGCGTCATATTTGACCTCTCTGATATTTTCTTGAGGACGGTGCTCCTGCCTTTTATATCGAATATATCGTTTCTTGGATTCCATTTTACGATCTCGTTTACGATAGGCGTTTTCCTGACATCGTCTATTCCGATGATTTCCGTTATTGAGCTGATCCTCCTTTTATATTTGTTGCCGTGCTTCATCCTGCTTATGAACACTATGAAGTCCAGGTTCTCGAGGAGATTAGGAGGCAGTTCTATAGGCGGTGTTGTCAGCCTGTCCACAAGCTTCTGGAAGGTGTCGGCGTGTATTGTCGAGAATCCGGCGTGTCCCGTGGCCATTTGCTGGAAAAGGACATAGGCTTCCTTTCCCCTGACCTCGCCTACTATTATGTAGTCGGGCCTCTGCCTCAGCGATTCCCTGAGGAGCTCGAACATGTCGACCTCTCTGCCGGAAGATATGGATACCCTCGCGACTTCCGGCACCCAGTGGGAGTGGGGCAGCCTCAGCTCCGCTGTATCTTCTATGCTGACTATTTTCATCTGGGGTTTTATGAAAAGCGAGAATGCGTTCAGCAGTGAGGTCTTTCCGGTGGCGGTTCCGCCGGATACTAGAATGGACGATTGGTATTCAACTACGAACCATATGGTCGCCATGGTTTTGGGGTCGCACATGCCGGTTTTTATGATGTCTATCGGGGTTATGGGCATTTCAGTGAACATTCTTATGGTGAAATTGCTCCCGTGCCTGGCAATGTCGCTCCCCAGAGTGGCCTGTATTCTGCTCCCGTCGGGGAGCGAGCCGTCAAGGAGAGGCTTGGCCACGGAAACGGATTTGCCGCATCTTTCCGCCAGCTTGTTGATGAAGGAGTCCAGAGGCTCCTTATCGTCAAACTTGACATTGGTTTTTATGGAGCCTATTTTGCTGTTTCTGTGGTACACGAATATAGGTATGCCTATGCCGTCGCATGAGATGTCCTCTATCTGGGAGTCCTGGAGAAGCGGTTCTATCTTCTCAAGCCCTATGAAATCCCTTATAACAAAGTATCTTATGTCGTCCAGAGTCCTTTCATCGGTCTTTATTCTGAGGAATCTGATGGCCTTGTCGAAAACATTCATTATGTATCCGACAGCATCTTCCTTCTTTATATGGCCGAAATTCACGTCTATCTTTTCCTGTATGTAGTCCTTTATGTCGTCCAGGAAAATTCTGCTTCTGTCGTTCAGCTCCGGCTCGTGCAGTTTGTATATCATCTCTCCGGCTGTCTTGTCGAAGAATATCTCGGCGTAGGAGTAGACCCTTTCCCCGGGCTTCGGATTCCTCGGTATAAGCGGGTATTTCATGGACAATGACGACGGATCGAACGCCTCATCGGTGTCGTACCTCTCCGACACGATGTCTGGTATCTCTATTCCATCCGCGAATTTCACTTCTTCCGGCCGGGTTTCCGCCGGCATTTTCTCGAATACTTGGGCCGTTCTGGCAGGATACGCTGGTAGCGGCATATCGGCCAGCCTGACGCGTATTTTCCTTTTCTGCGCCTGAACGGGCTGCTCCTTCGGCGACATGAACGACAGCTCTTCTTTTATGAGATTTCTTACTTCATCCTGGGAAATTTCATTCTTCTGCTCGTCTTTCCTCATCTCTATCTTTACCGGCAGCCTCCTGCTCTTTTCCTCCACCCTTTTCTCGAGGCTCTTTATCTTGTTTTTCAGCTCTTCTATCTCTTCGTGGCCCCTCTCTATCCTGTGTTTTATGACGATTTTCCTGCCGGAAACTTTCATGCCGCTGCCATGCCCGCTCTTTAATCTGACTTTCCTGCCGTTTATGGTTATTATCTTAGACATATTTTTCCGCCCTTCTTATCCTGACAAGCTTGGTGAATGGCGTAGTTTCGTAAGTTATTTCGATGTATCTTGCAGCGCTGGGAACCTCGCCCTGTATAATATGGCTGCTGGATATATTAAATAGCCTCTTCGTGATATTAATTTTCGGGTCGTTTATGCTGGATACTATCAGGTAGTCGGATGATACCTTTATCTTGTACTGGATTGAGGCTATGGTGTCCGGTATGGCAACCACGACCTTGCCCCTTTCGCTCTTTACGACCTCGCTTATCCCGTTTATCACGGTGTTGGCAACGTTTTCAAAATTGCTGTATATTGTCGTTTCGCTTGACGTTCTCTGGACCGTTTGGAAGTTTATTATGACAGCGGCCGCTATTGACATTCCTATGGCAAAAAGAAGCACTTCATTTATTATTTGATTCTGACCCTTCATTGTTATAACTTGTTGTTTTTCGGGTTAATATTTCAAACTATTCTGACCTGAACGACCGTGTTCACGACGTTTCTCCCGTCTTCGCTGGTTTCATCGGCCCCGACATTCTCAATAATCACGTCGTGCGTTTCGCCAGCCGCAGAGCGCGGGCCGTCAAGTTTTATCCTGAACGATCTGGAGCCGGAATCAAGCCTTATGTATCTCAGCGTATACGTGGTGGTGTATCTTGCATCTCCTATGCTTTTCACGCAGAGAACCTCCGGGTCTTTCTTTCCCCACTCGCCGCTCTGGGCGCTGCATGGATTTCTGGAAAGCGGTATCTCGGCATTCGTCGCGTATATGGTCCCGTCGGTTTCTACTGAATATGAGAACAAACCGGAGTCGGCCGGGTCGAACCTGAATATGCCGGAGACCGTTATGGTGAGCTTGTCCCTCCCTCCGTTGTTTGCGACATTCTTTACCTTCTCGTTAAGCGCCTTCATGAACTGCTCGGAGTTTTGTAATATTGATATGTCCTGGTTCTTTTGTATAAGCGGAAGCCCCCAAAAATAAACAGAACTGACAACGCCTATCAGTATTCCGGATATAAGGACAAGAGATATAGCCTGTGTCTGGCCTTTCATAAGACAATTATGGCAACGGGCAGTATAAAAATTTGTTTTCACATGCCTGGCTTTGGCATGCTCGGAATCGGCCTTCTCTGAACGGGGGGTTGCATTCGCATCTTTGCGATGTTGGAGAGGGCTATTGCGTTCAGGCGTTTTTCCATCTTCTCCAGCTTCCTCCCCATCTCATCATCGGCAGGTTTCTGTTCAGGCTCCTCGCTGACGACTTCTATCTTGTTCATAAAATCGTTTAGCCTTGATGACAATTGAGTTACGTTATTGGAAAGTTCCGAAACCTTGGACATCATCTCGGAATTGACTTTTACAATATCTTCCACTATAGCCTGGTTTGTCTTCACGACATCCACGAGTTCTTTCATCATGTCGCCGCCGGCGCCGCCCTTCTCCACCTTATCAAGCCTTTTCTCAAGCTTGCGTATAGGGCTGAGCGGTATGAGTTCGTATTCTTCCTCGTGCATAATAAATATCTGTAAGAGGCGGTATAAAAAGTTTTATTGAACTCTTTTGGATGAGAGTGAATTGCCAAAAGAAAAGGATTTAGGATAAAAAATAAAATTGCGGGCTTAATCCATGTCGCCCATGCCTTCCATACCGCCAGGCGGCCCGCCCGGTGGCATGCCGCCTCCGCCAGACTTCGCCGTTATGACGTCGTCTATCCTCAGTATCATCTCGGTCGCTTCAGACGCCGATTTCAGTGCCTGTGTCTTTATCTTCAGGGGCTCTATGACGCCGGCCCCCTTCATGTCCATGGTACCGCCGTTGAACACGTCAACGCCGTGGCTTTTCATACCTTTCTCATGCTGTGTCCTCAGAGTGACCAATATGTCTATAGGGTCCTTCCCGGTGCTTTCGGCCAGTGTCCTTGGTATGACTTCCACCGCCTCCGCAAAGGCTGTTATCGCGAGCTGTTCCCTGCCCCCGACAGTTTCTGCATATTCCTTGAGCAGGCGCGAAACCTCTATTTCAGTGGCGCCCCCGCCAGGAACCACCTTGCCTATTTCCACCGCTACCGATACTCCAAGGACGGCGTCGTCCATTGCCCTCTTTACCTCTTCGACGACGTGCTCCGTGCCGCCGCGAACGAGTATGGAGACTGCCTTCGGTTCCTTGCATTCCCTTACGAAAATCATCTGCTCTCCTGCTATCTTCTTCTCCTCGACGATTCCGGCGAAGCCGAAGTCGTCCTTGGACACTTCATCTACGCTGGAGACTATCTTGCCGCCCGTAGCCCTCGCGAGCTTTTCCATGTCGCTCTTCTTCACGCGCCTCGCGGCCGTGATGCCCTCTTTGGCGAGGTAATGCTGAGCAAGGTCATCTATGCCTTTCTGGCACAGGACGACGTTGCATCCGCTTGCCACTATCTTCTTTACCATATCCTTCAGCATCTTGGATTCCTGGTCCAGGAAAGCCTGGAGCTGGTCTGGAGATGTTATTCTTATCTCTGCATTTGTCTCCGTGTCCTTGACTTCCAGAGCGCAGTCGAGAAGGGCTATCCTGGCGTTCTTCACGGTTTTTGGCATGTTTGGATGAACTACTTCCTTGTCTATGACTATACCCCTTATAAGTTCCGCATCCTCGATGCTGCCGCCCTGCTTTTTTTCTATCTTTATGTTTTCCCTGTCTATGACAGTCTTGCCGTCGACCTTTTCCGCTACAATTTTCACGGCTTCAACGGCGATTTTCGCCAGGCTCTCCTTTGCGGACTCGCCTCCCTTCCCTGTCATGGCTGTCATTGCTATCTTCTCGAGGTCTTTTGTGTTGTCCAGTGTTATGTTGTCTGCATATGCGTTCAGGACTTCAAGTGCCTTGTTTTTCGCCATCCTGAAGCCCCTTATTATCATTGTAGGGTGTATCCCCTCTTCTATCATGTTCTCGGCCTTCTTCAGGAGCTCCCCTGTTATGACGACGGCCGTTGTGGTTCCGTCCCCAACCTCGTCCTCCTGGGTCTTGGACACTTCAACTATCATCTTTGCGGCGGGATGCTCTATATCCATCTCCCCCAGTATGGTGGCTCCGTCGTTTGTTATGGTGACGTCGCCTATGCTGTCCACCAGCATCTTGTCCATGCCCTTCGGGCCCAGCGTTGTCCTGATGCTTTCAGCGACTGTCTTGGCCGCAGCTATGTTGCGCGATTGTGCATCCCTTCCCGTATTCCTGAGAGTTCCCTCAGGAAGAATGAAAATAGGTTGTCCACTTAGTCCTGACATATTTAATCTACCTCCGAATATACCGCATTTTGGCGGGTCAAATATACACACGTTTTACATGTGCATGAAAGTATACAATATAAGTCTTTAAAAAGCTTCTGGAGGGTTTACCATTTCCTTACGAATCTCTTCAATTCCCTGGCATTCATGCTTGCAAGGGACTTCTCGTCGACTGAAGGTATGTCCATTTTCAGCTCGGTTTTGCTTATGGCTATCACGGGCTTGCCTGAAAGCTCGGAGAATTTTTTCAGCGAAGCCGCGTTTTTCTCTATTCTTCTCGGGACCTCGTCTGCCTCGGATATTATGGAGAATTTTCCTTCTTCGGCCACGATGTTGATAGGCGACCGCCTTATCATTCCGGTCCTGAATCCTTTCTTTTCGAGGTTTTTGGACACGAAAGACTCGAACCTGCTCTCAGGATAGTTTCTCTCGCCGGCGCTTTTTACGGTAATTTTGGCCTTCTCTATTATGCCTTTTCCTAGGATGCCCTCCATCAGGACAGCGCTTTCATAGGACATCTTCATCGGAGACCTCTCGTGCTCGTATACGCTTTTTTTCGTGACATTCATCCTGGAAGCCAGTACTTCCTGTGTCATGCCGCTTTTCTGCCTTCTTTTTCTCATCGCCTCCGGATTTATGTCGACGAAAAGCCCGCCCCTTCTCCTGTATAAAACAGGGGCTTCGTTTTCCACAAAGCTTTCAAATGTCGATACGCTTATCGCCGGTATTTCGAATCTCTCATATACTATATTGTCGGAAAGAACCTCCCTTCTGGTGGTCGAACCGACTATCATTGCGTCGGCGTCTATTTCTCTCGTCAGTATCTTTAGGTTTTTGGCCTGGATTTCCTGGAAGGAGTCAATATTATTCAAGACCTTTAGCAGGAGCATACCCTTCTTTCTTGCCGCTATGTCGAAGCATCCCCTGTACTCACAGTAGTTGTAGCCGTTCCTGTCCAGGATGTTCTCGACTTTGTGGATGAGCATGATTGACTAACTCCGCCAAGGTTTATAAGATTTGACTACAGAGTGTCTTAAAGGGGCCGGTAGCTTAGCCTGGTACTGTATGCAGGAAAGAGCACCTGTCTTATATGACGTATTTTGTTAAAACATGCGTGAATCAAGAACAAAATATTGCTCTAAGCCAACAGGAGACGGCGGCATCCCGAAGGTTCCGCCGACTGAAGTCGTGAGTTCAAATCTCATCCGGCCCATTAATTCACCCAAGGTATACGGACCTGTCCTTCTTGAATTTCAGGTCGTTCCATGCGGACGACATCTTGACGGAGAACTTGAGCATCTTTTCCTGCATGTCGGAGTTCCAGAAATCCCACGTCTTTTTTATCCATTCCGCTATCTTTTTGTCGTCCGGCGATATGAGAAGTATGTTGTTTTCCCATTTCAGCATCTGTATTTTTTTGTAAAGCTCGAAAAGGTCGCGTCTCTCGGCTTCGGTGACCATGTTCTGCTCGAACATGCATGAGAACGAGTCGAGGCCGCCTATCACCGGCTCTATTATCCTCTCGCTGAACATGAAAAGCTTCTCCGACATGTCGTTCCTTATCTGGTCGAATATCTTGTCGTCTTCCTCGACGTCTATCTTGAACTTTTCCTTCAGTTCGTCGAGCTGCGGGAGGCTGAATTCCTCCTGCATCTTTCTGTATTTGTCAAGATTTTCCTGATTCATTGAATAAAAAATGTCTTGATAACTATAAAAACATGACGCGGGAATTTTTCATCTTTTTTCAGGAAATTTTTGCCATTCATATGCGTTTTAATTGTGATTTATCTTATTTTTTATCCCTTTCCTGACAAAAATAATAAGGGCTTGTAGTCTAGTGGCTATGAGCATAGCTAGCATACGCCTGCTTCACACGCAGGAGGCCGCAGGTTCGAAAGCAGAAGCGCTTTGGCGCTTGGCCGATTTTCCTGCCGAGCCCATT
>JACPAH010000018.1 GCA_016180925.1 Candidatus Aenigmatarchaeota archaeon | reverse complement strand
TTCAAGCTCTATCTCGCAGACTGGCATGCCTGGACCAACAACAAGATGGGTGGAGACATGGAAAAAATACAGAAGGTCGGAGAATACTTCATGGAAGTGTGGAAGGCCGCCGGCGTGAAAAATGTCGAATATGTCTGGGCTTCTGACATAATGGACAGCGATTACTGGAAGAGGGTCCTTCTCATATCAAAGAACACCTCAATAGCGAGGACTACCAGGGCCCTTACCATCATGGGGCGCAAGGAAGGTGAGATGAAGGAAGTGGTCCAATATTTCTACCCCATGATGCAGACTGCTGACATATTCGCCATGAAAATCGACATATGCCAGCTTGGGCTGGACCAGAGACGCGCCAATATGATAGCCAGGGAAGTCGGACCCAGGCTCGGGTGGGGAAAGCCTGTTGTAGTAAGCCACCACATGCTCATGGGTCTTGAGGGCGTGAAGCAGCCCGAGGGATACGAAAGCAATGCCCGTATGGACGCGGAGATAAGCAGCAAGATGAGCAAGAGCAAGCCCAACACAGCCATATTCGTCCATGACAGCACGGACGAAATAAAAAAGAAGGTGAACGGGGCTTTCTGTCCGGAAAAGGAACCGAACAACCCGATTCTGGAATATTCTAGGCATCTTATACTAAAAAAATTCGGGGAGATGAAGGTGGAGCGCAGCCAGAAATTCGGCGGTGATATAACGTTCCATTCCTATGGGGAGCTGGAGAAAGCTTACGTGAATGGAGAACTTCATCCGGCCGACCTGAAAAGCGCCGTTTCCGTATATCTGGACAAGATGATATCCCCGATAAGAAGTCATTTCGAGAAAGGCTCTGCGAAGGATATGTACGATTTTGTCAGGAGCCAGAGCATCACACGCTAAAATTTATGGCCGAACCTTTCTATATTGACCTTCCCGCTTACAATTTCTATACCATCTTTACGGAGAAGAGATACTTTTTTCAGGATTTTCTTTCCCTTTGCCTTGCCACAGTATCCGCCGACTTCTCCGGTGGACTTGACGACTTTGTAGCACGGATAAATCTCCGGATGCCTGTTGCTGCGCATAAGCGACCCTATCGCCCTCGGAGAAGTGTTGCATGCCTTTGCAATAGCGCCATAAGTCGTGACCTTGCCCGCCGGCACTTTTTTCAGGAGAAGATAGGCTTTATGCATCTCATAATAAATGTTATATAGATTAATAAATGAATTCAAAGCAGTGATTCAATGCTCGACATAAAACTGATACGAGATTCTCCGGATGTTGTGAGGAAGGACTTGGAGAAGAGGCAGGACAAGGAAAGGCTCAAGCTTCTTGAAAATGCAATAGGGCTCGACAAGAAAAGGCGGGCGCTGATAAAAAAAGCCGAGGACATGAAGAAGACGCGGAATGAGATAACGAAGGAGATATCCGCCGCCAAGTCTGCCGGAAAAAGCATTGCACGCCTCATGAAGAAGGCGAAGGAGCTGCCCGGCGAGATAAATAAACTGGAAGAGAGCCTGCTGCTCATTGACAAGCAGTGCGATGCAATACTTAAGGTCCTGCCCAACATACTCCATGAGAGCGTCCCGGTCGGCAAGGACGATTCGGAGAATGCTGAAATAAGGACGTGGGGAAAGAAGACGCAGCTCGGCTTCGAGCCAAGGAGCCACGTCGACCTTGGCTTACAGCTCGGGCTCATAGACCTTGAGAGGGCTGCAAAGATATCCGGCGCAAGGTTCTACTTCCTGAAGAAGGAACTCGTCATACTCAGCCATTCCATACTGCGCTTTGCCCTTGACAGGCTCGTGAAGAAGGGTTTCATCCCCATACAGCCGCCGTACATGCTGAAGAGGGAGGCCTACGAAGGTGTCACGGACATGACGGATTTCGAGACGGTCATGTACAAAATCGACGGCGAGGATATGCACCTCATAGCGACTTCGGAGCACCCGATAGCGGCGATGTATATGGGGGAGAAGATAAACGAGGAGGAGCTTCCGATAAAGCTGGCAGGCATATCGCCCTGCTTCAGGAAAGAGGCCGGAGCCCACGGGAAGGACACCAAGGGCATCTTCCGCGTGCACCAGTTCGACAAGGTCGAGCAGTTCGTTTTCTGCCACCCCGACGATTCGTGGCGCATGCACGAGGAGCTTCTGCTGAACACTGAGGAGCTCTTCAGGGAGCTTGGAATACCTTACAGGGTTGTCAACATATGCACCGGCGACATAGGAACCGTGGCGGCGAAGAAATACGACATAGAGGCATGGCTTCCGGCGCAGAACAGGTACAGGGAGATGGCGTCATGCAGCAACTGCACGGACTACCAGGCCAGAAGGCTTAACATAAAGTACGGGAAGAAGGATGCACCGGCCACGGGCCTTGTCCACACGCTCAACAACACAGGAGTGGCGTCCCCGCGCGTCATGGTCGCCATAATGGAGAATTTCCAGAAGGAGGACGGCACGATTGAAATACCGAAGGTCCTGGTGCCTTACACAGGATTCGGCTCCATAAGAAGTTCTTAAGCTTTTTGACAATATTATAAAATTATAAAAGTTAAATCCGGAATAATGAAGAGTGGTCTAATGGGATATACGCTTATAATATGTGAAAAACCTTCTGCGTCAAAGAGCATTGCTGAAGCCCTTGCCGACGGGAAACCGACTAAGAGTGGCGAAGGTAAGGCTGTGTGGTACGAATTCGAGAGGGACGGAAAAAAATACGTCACGGCGCCCGCAGTCGGCCACCTGTTCACACTGAAGCAGCAGGGAAAAGGATGGTCCTATCCGGTTTTCGACGTCGAATGGATTCCTTCCTACAAGGCCAACAAGATGGCCGCGTTCTCGCAGCCCTATTTCATCAATATGGAAACTCTCGCAAAAGATGCGGAGGACGTTATCGTCGCGACGGACTATGACGACGAGGGGGAAGTCATAGGATACAACATACTCAAGCTTATTTGTGGGAGGAAAACGGCACCAAGGATGAAATTCTCCACAATGACAAAGACGGAACTACTGGAGAGCTTCATCAAGCCGTCAAAGATAAACAACAATCAGGTCGAGGCGGGATATACGAGGCACTATCTCGACATGTACTGGGGCGTGAACTTCACCAGAGCTCTGACCCTTGCGATAAAGGTTTCTGCAAAGAGGTTCAGGATACTCTCCACAGGCCGGGTGCAGGGGCCGACGCTTCACATGCTCTCGAAGCACGAGAAAAAGATAAAGGAATTCGTCCCGAAGCCGTTCTGGGAACTGGAAGCGGACATAACTTTAGGGAAGCAGCAGATAAAGGCCCTTTACGAGAAGGACAAGATATGGGAAAAGGCAGAGGCCGAGAAGGTTCTGAAGAGCTCCACCGGCAAGAAAGGAGCTGTAACCGACATAAAGAAGAAGATCATGGTACAGAAGCCGCCTAAACCTTACAACACGACGTCATTCCTGGCTGACATATACAGATTCTTCGGATACTCGCCGCACCAGGCCATGAACATCGCAGAGTCGCTGTACCAGGCCGGGCTCATATCGTATCCCAGGACGAGCAGCGAAAAGCTGCCTCCCGACATAAACTATGCGAAGATAATCGGCAGCATAGCGAAGAATCCCAAGTACGCGAAGGACGCCGGAAGCCTGCTGAAAAAGACGGGCCTCAGGCCGGAGGAGGGCTCCAAGACCGACCCCGCCCATCCGGCCATATATCCTACCGGCGAACAGAAGAAGATGGGCGACCAGCAGCAGAAGGTGTACGACCTGTGCGTGAGAAGATTCCTTGCATGCTTCGGCGAGCCGGCCAAGAGGGAGTCGCAAAAAGTCAGCATAAGCATAGGCGGAAACACTTTCTTCGTCAACGGCAAAAGGACCATAGAGCCCGGATGGACCGCCCTTTACGGCAAATACGGAGCCAGGTACGAAATCATACTGCCTCAGACGGAGAAAGGGGATAATGTACAGGTCAAGAAAGTTTCCATACTTGACAAGCAGACATCGCCGCCAGCCAGATTTTCCCAAGGCTCTGTCCTGAAGGAGATGGAGAACCATGGCATAGGCACGAAAGCCACTAGATCCCAGATACTGCAGATACTCTACAACAGGGGCTACGTCATAGGGCGGAGCATAGAAGTCACCGAGCTAGGCATGCAGCTTGCCGACATACTCGAGAAGAACGTCCAGGACCTCGTCTCCGAGAAGCTGACAAGGCACTTCGAGCAGATGATGGAGGAGATAGCCGCCGGGAAAAGGAAGCGCGAAGATGTGCTGGACGAGGCCAGGAAGAAGATAGAGAAGATAGGCATCGCGCTGAAGAAGAAGGAGAAGAAGATAGGCGATGAGCTGACAAGCGCCGTCATAGCGACCCAGGACAGGCAGAGCATACTGGGGAAGTGCCTGAAGTGCGGCGGCACGCTCAAGGTACACAAGAACTGGAGGACCGGGAAGCGGTTCGTCGGCTGCAGCGGATACAAGAATGGGTGCAGGGTCGGGTTCCCCCTGCCGCGCGAGGGCGTCATAATGTCCACCGAGAAGGAATGCGAGCACTGCAAGACCCCTATAATACAGGTAAGGCCGTCCGGAAGGAGGCCATTCAGGATGTGCCTGGACCCTGAATGCAAGACGAAGGAAGAATGGCTGGACAAGGCAAAGCTGAAGCAGGTGCAGGACGAGAGCAAAAGGAACACGAAATTAGCAGAAAAGCTGAAGTGCGCCAAGTGCGGAAAATCCATGAAGTCGCAGAGGTCGCTGAGCCTGCATATGAAGAAACATGCTGATGAAAAATGAAATGGATAGTTATTTCAATTTTGGCGGCAGTATTGACAGCAGGATGCGTCCAGGACGCGGGAGGCGATAACGTGGATGAAATAAGCTTCAACGGAACCACAGTAATATGGCTCGGCCACGCAACATTCGAGATATTCGACCGGAACACCGTGATATACACCGACCCGTACGTCCTGCCGCAGCAGCCTGACAGGGCTGATTTCATTCTTGTGAGCCACGACCACTACGACCACTGTGACCCGTCGAAGATAGCCAGCCTGCAGACGGATGAAACCAGGATAATAACGACACATGCGTGCATACAGAAAGGCCTTACAGGCAGAACCAACACCCTGGCGCCCGGAGAATTCTTCGAATACATGGACGACGGCCTGACAGTCGAGGCCATACAGGCTTACAACCTGGAGAAGGATTACCATCCCAACGGCTCCGGCATCGGCTTCGTGTTCACCTTCAACGGCAGGAAATTCTACTTTGCCGGCGACACTGACAACATACCCGAGATGGCAGAGCTGAAGGACATATACATGGCATTCCTCCCGATAGGCGGGACTTACACGATGAACGTCGAGGAGGCTGCAGAAGCGGCGAAGGCGATAAAGCCGAAGATAGTAGTGCCGATGCACTACAATTCGGACAAGTACGGCATCGACGGGATAAATGCCGAGCCGTCGAAGCTGAAGAAGCTTCTCGAAGACACCGGCATACAGGTCGCTGTCCTTAATCCAGTAGTCTGATTTTAATCGTTTCATGCGCTAATTCTAGTCATGCGCCTGAAGACAAATTCCCCAATCGACAAGATACTGGGCGGCGGGCTCGAGGAGAACGCCATAACAAACGTGTACGGCCCTGCAGGCTCCGGGAAAACCAATGTGGCCATAATATCAGTTCTCTCATGCATAGGCTCTGGAAAGAAGGCGATATACATGGATACCGAAGGCTCCTTTTCCGAGGAAAGATTTCACCAGCTGGGCGGCGAAGAGAAGGAGCTGAAGCGCGTGATGTTCGTTGATGTTCATACATGGGACGAGCAGTGCAGGGAAATGAAAACGCTCGAGGCCGCGACGGCTTCCGGGGACGTGGGCCTGGTGATAATAGACTCCATGGTATCGCTTTACAGGCTCGAGATGGACGAGAAAAAGTTCCACGAGATAAACAAGCAGCTCGCTACCCAGTATTCAATACTGTCCAGGATAACCAGGAAGCACAAAGTGCCAGTCCTCGTCACCAACCAGATATACGGCGTCGGCGAGCAGGTCGAGGTGACGTCCAGGACGATAGCCAAGTACTGGAGCAAGACCATGATAGAGCTGAGGAAGACAGAGCGCGACAACACGCGCACAGCCATATTGCGAAAGCACAGGTCCATGCCCGAAGGCGCAAAGGTTGAGTTCGAGATAACGAGGGGCGGGCTGAAGGAGACGGGAAAATTCGGCATATTCTGAAGCATCTTGGATTTTAAAGCATAATGGAAGAATTTATGGCATGCTGCTGCTGAAATTCATCGGCCTCATAGATTTCCTTTCCGCCATAATAATAGTCTTCAACATCTACAGCCTTCCGTGGCTCATAGTCTTCATTCATGTCTTCATAATGCTCGGCAAGGGAACAACAAGCCTGTTTGCCGACCCGCTGGGGAAGGTTTTCGGTGCCGTCGACATCCTTACAGGCGTGTTCATACTTTTTGCCGTCACCGGCATGGCCGAGATAAAGCTCGTCATGGCTGCAATCCTGATATACAAGGCCGCGGTCAGCATGTACTGAGTTTAGGAATACTGCAGAGAATTAGTTCTAATTCACAAGTGTTAGTGTACTTAAGGTTTAAATATCTTTGTGTAATAGGATACACTAAAAGTGATTCGATGAGGATAGACATAAGACGCGGGAGGGAGGCCTTCATAATAACTTTCCACAGCAAGTCCTTCGATTCGGGTTACGAACGGAGCAAGTTTTTCAAGGAACTGCACGGATGGAAGCAGATAATACCCAAGGAGGAAAAAAGCTATGAATACCGGAGGAAAGGCGTGCTTGACGAGGTGCCTCACGTCAAGATAGCGGACTCGGTGTTCATGATTGCGGCCGAGCACATGAAGAGGATGGAGGAATTCTTCAGGCAGTGGGAAGACAATGTTGAGTTTGAGATGACGGAAATCATGATAAGAAACCAGAGGATAATGAAAAAGCTGCTTGCGGAGGAAGATATATAAGCCACCGGCAGGAGATGATAATTATGGCACAGGAAAAGAATGAGATACAGCTCAAGGTCGGGGAACTCACCGAAAGAGGGGACTTCGGCCGCGGCATAGTCAGGATTTCTTCAAGGGACATGAAAAAACTCGGCATAACCGAGGGCGACATAGCCGAGATAGATGGCAAAAGGAAGACGGCTGCCGTGGCCATAAGGGCATATCCGGTGGATGTCGGCCTTGATATAATAAGGATGGACGGCCTTGAGAGGAGGAACTCCGGGGCCGGCATAGGCGACATCGTCAGGATAAGGGCGGCTGACGTGAAGGAGGCCAAAGCCATAACTTTGGCACCGGCAAGGAAGGGCCTGATAATACACGTCGGGAACAACATCATAAAGCAGAACCTTCTCATGCGGCCTTTCATGACGGGCGACATTATAATCCCCAATCCGATAGTCCAGGACAGGAGGAACCAGACTACGCTTTTTGAGCAGTTCTTCGGGGTCGATTTCGGCGAGATGTTTTTCACGCCTTTCGGCGAAGAAAAATTCGTCGTTGTAAGCACCGAACCGAAAGGGATAGTCAGGATGACAAGGGCCACTGACGTAGAGCTTCTGCCGCAGGCAACGAAGTCGATGGAAGAGGAAAAGATACCTGAAGTCACTTACGAGGACCTCGGAGGCCTTCACGAGGAAATAAAGAAGGTAAGGGAGATGATAGAGCTGCCCCTGAAGCATCCCGAACTCTTCGAAAGGCTCGGCATAGAGCCCCCGAAAGGTATTTTACTGCATGGTCCGCCAGGTACGGGAAAAACATTGCTTGCGAAGGCTGTTGCCAATGAAAGCGGCGCCCGGTTCATAGTCATAAACGGCCCCGAGGTAATGAGTAAATTTTACGGCGAGTCCCTCACACCTGACGAAAATATATTTACTCTGGAAAACGGAATTGCGTCGGTCGGTGAAATAGGGGAAGTCGTCAGGTCAAAATCTGCAGAATCCGTCGCGGAATTTGACGATAGAGGTGCGGTAGAAAAAGGAAAAATAAAAGCCTTTATCGAGCATCCGTTCCAGAAAGGCAAGAAAATATTCGAGATAACAACATCTACAGGGAGAAAAATAAAAGTCACAGATTACCATTCTTTGTTTGCGCTAAAGGATGGCAAAATTTCAGACATCAAGACAAATGATATCAAATCTGGCGACACATATCTTGCAATACCGTCAAGACTGCCAGCTCCGGAAACTTATGACACCATAAATATACTCAAAGAGCTTGCAGACAGCGAAGAGCTGAACATAAGGAGTCCGCAGATAAAGGAGTTCATTAAAAAAATAGGGATAAAGGAAGCGGCCGGAATTCTTGATGTGAGGGAAAAATATGTCTATGATATTTATGGCAAGAATGTATGCGTCAGCATCAAGGACTTCCTGAAACTATCAAAGGAAAGCGGCATTACTGCTGACCATTCCGCGGCATCAATAGTCGCTAAGCAGAACGCAGGGAGCTTGCCTGTCAATATCATGATAGACGAGGACATGGCAGCTGTTATAGGACTATTTTTGGCCGAAGGCTCTTATACGACAAAAGATGCGATAAGAATAACCAATGAATTAGAAGAGTCTAAAGAAGTTGTCAGGCGATTCTGCAGGAAGTATGGCATACACCTTACAGAATATGAGGATGACATGCTTCTGAATTCTAAGCCACTTAAAATTGTTTTTGAAAAAGTTCTCGGCATACAGACAGGTGCTGAAAACAAAGAAATCACGCCAAAACTCATGTCAATGCCGCTTAATCTAATAAGTGCCATGCTGAAGGGTTATTTCACCGGAGATGGAAGCGTATATCCGCCCAAGATGGCGCATACTATCGAAGGAAGCACCCACAGCAAGAAGCTTGCAAACAGCCTTATGTATACCCTCTTGTATTTTGGAATAGTTGCCAAATGCAGTATAAAGAAAGAAAAATACAACGGCAAGTTGTGTTATAGGGTGCTTATACAGAGCCCAGAGGGCTTCAAAAAATTCTCGGAAATAGGGTTTTTGGACTCAAAGAGAAATGAAAGGATAAAGAATTATCTCAATTCAAAGAAGTTTGACAAGACACAAAAGATACCTATATGGCCGGAACTCAGGGAAATTATAAAATCCAACCAGAGGATGCATGCTTGGTCAAACTCGAAAACGATAGGGAAGGATATCTTAAAAAATGAACTAACAAAAACGGACCCCAGAAAAGAAATGTATAAGGATATCTGGGATGTCATTGATTCTGAACTGGTATGGGATAAGGTCAGGGAAATAAAAGAAGTATCTTATAGCGGAAATGTTTACGATGTTTCGGTCAATCCGAATGAAAACTTCGTGGCCGGATTTGGCGGCATTTTTGCGCATAACAGCGAGGAAAACCTTCGCAAGGTGTTTGAACAGGCAGAAAAAAATTCACCGGCGATAATTTTTATCGATGAGATAGATTCCATTGCACCGAAGAGGGAAGAGGTCAAGGGTGAGGTGGAGAAACGCGTCGTGAGCCAGATGCTCACGCTCATGGACGGCCTAAAAAGCAGAGGCAAAGTAATAGTAATAGGCGCTACAAATATACCCAATTCATTGGATCCGGCTCTGCGAAGGCCCGGCAGGTTCGACAGGGAGATAGAGCTCGGCGTTCCGAACAAGGCCGGCAGGAAGGAGATACTCCAGATACACACGAGAGGCATGCCGCTTTCGAGCGATGTCAATATAGAAAAAATGGCCGAAATAACTTACGGCTACGTGGGCGCGGACCTGCTTGCGCTGTGCAAGGAATCAGCAATGCATGCATTAAGAAGGGTTCTTCCGGATTTGGGCGAGATAAAGGAGGACAAGCCGATAGATGAGAATATCCTAAAGAGGCTCGTCGTGACCGGGGAGGATTTTGACCATGCGCTTAAGATAGTCGAGCCTTCGGCGATGAGGGAAGTTTTGATCGAGATACCCAAGATAAAATGGAGCGACATAGGGGGGCTGGAGGGAGTGAAGAACGCCATGAAGGAGGTCATAGAATGGCCTCTCAAGTACGGGGATTCTTTCAAAAAGCTTGGCATAAGGCCGCCGACAGGCGTCCTCTTATACGGACCGCCCGGATGCGGGAAAACCATGATAGCCAAGGCCATTGCAAACGAGAGCGGCGCCAATTTCATATCGGTAAAGGGCCCTGAACTGCTTTCCATGTACGTTGGCGAGAGCGAGAGGCATATAAGGGACGTATTCAGGCGGGCTAAGCAGGTTGCACCCTCTATCGTCTTTTTTGACGAGATAGATGCCCTCGTCCCGAAGAGGTCTTACTCGAACGACAGCCACGTTTCCGAAAGGGTCGTCTCGCAACTGCTTGCCGAGATATCAGGCCTTGAGGAATTGCACGACATAGCGGTCGTGGCGGCGACAAACAGGCCCGACATAGTTGACCCCGCGCTTCTCAGGCCCGGCAGGTTCGACAGGCAGATACTTGTCCCGACGCCTGATGAGAAGACAAGATTGGAGATACTGAAAGTTCATACAAGCAAAATGCCGCTCGCCGAGGATGTAGATGTCGTGAAGATATCAAAGGAAACACCCGGCTTTTCCGGTGCAGACCTCGAGTCGGTTGTAAGGGAAGCCGCGATAATCGCGATGAGGAAGGACATAAATGCCGACCAGGTCACTTCTGCGGATTTTGCCCATGCGATGAAAGAAGTGAAGCCCAGCGTAAGCGACGACATGAACAAGTTCTACGAGAGCATACTAAAGAGAAGGAAGGCGCGTGCCCTGGAGGAAGAAATAACTTATACCGGATGATACGATGAAAACCAAAAAAGGAGATTATCTTATAATCGGCATTGTAGTGATAGCACTTGCCGGTATATACGCCTTCATGACTGCATCCAGCAGCGAAGAACGCTACGACGCTGCCGCAGGCGCGAACCCTATCGTCATGACGTGCACGGATACTGACGGCACAGACATATCAATCCGCGGCACCGTCACTTACACGGTGAACGGCGTTGAAAGCATTTTCACAGACGAATGCTCGGGCGACATCCTCAAGGAATACACGTGCAACGGCGACAGGATTGCCAGCAGGCTGCAGAAATGCAACTGCGTTGACGGCATATGTGTCTGATTTTGTACCATAAATGACTACTAATGCGCGAGACAATCTGATTCAGGTGAAAGATATGAAATGCATTGTTTGTGACTATCCGACGTCCATGAAAATGAATCTTAACGGGATAGAAGCATCTTTCTGTTACGAGCATTTTCCTTTTGAAAAGGCGAAGATTATTACATGCGTCTGCTGAAGTCTCATTTCCCTCTGTGGTATTTCTCCCACACATCTATAAATTTCTCGAAGTTTCTGAGTATCTGAAGGCCGTCCTGCCCGAGCTCCGGGTTGAAATGCACCCCGAAGAAAGGCTTTTCCATCTCCTGCACGACCTCGAATTCGCAGCTTTTTGACGACGCGTGGACCGAGAAGTTCTCAGGAACCTCCTTTACCACGCAGGTGCTGGCCTTCACGACGCCGAACACGCGCTTGAAGTCCAGAAGAATTGGCGAAGGTTTTTTCAGGGAGACGTGCTCCTGCTTCTGCAAGGCCCTGGATTCGCCGGGCTGGGCTCCGTAGAACGCCAATATGTATCCCATCCCGGCTCCTATGCCAAGGACGGGGCTTCCGGTTTTTTCCAGGAGCTTGTCTACTGACTTTTTGGAGCTTCCGTCTATACGGCCGTCGGAAAGAATGAACGCCGAACCGCCCTTTATTTCGCCTGGTTTCATGATTTGGCTCTTGGATCTCAGGAAGCCGGAAATTTCTTTGCTTCCTTTCCCGTTGTCAACTATTATTATCATAATTAAATTAGTCCGCGAAACTTTTTAAGTCCGTGGTGACGACAGGCGTCTTTCTCACTATCACTGTATGCTCGGCCTGCGTGACCGTCCCCTTCGAAACTTCCTTGAGGACCGGATATTCGTACAGGATGCCGGAACGCCTCAGGTCTCTCAGGGCGAGGCGCGTGCCAAACGACGAGCCCAGCCACCTTTCCGTGAAAGGCATGCCATTGAAAGCCTCTATATCGCCGAGCATCTTCCTCGCTTCCCGGCTGCGCACGGGCTTCTTCCCCACAAGGGAGAATATAACGGAAGGCCCGGAATCTTTTATGCGCCCCGCACCATCCGTTGCAAAAGGCTCGACCGCTATGACATCGTCCTCCTTCAGGACGTACTGATAGTTGACCCTGACGTTGTGTATCGTGGGCTCTGCATGGCCTTCCCATTGCCTGAGACCGTGGCCTGTGAGATTTGCTACCGGTTTGAAGCCATGAGATTTTATCGTGTCCTCTATGATTCCTGATATCTCATCCACAGCCTTGCCCGGAACGCACAGCGGCACCGCTTTTTCCAGTGCGTCTTCAGCCGCCTTCACGATGGCGTTGTGTTTCTCGCTGAACGATATCGTGCAGGCGGTATCGCCTATGAAACCGTCAACATGAACTCCTATGTCGACTTTTATCACATCATCTTCGGATATCTTGCGGTCGTCCGCCGGGACGGGGGTGTAGTGCGCGGCCTCATCGTTCAAAGAAAGATTTACAGGAAAAGCCGGCATTCCTCCGAGCTTCTTTATAGAATCCTCTATTTTCCTCGCTATTTCCAGGAGCGGCGTCCCAACATTAACGTAAGACCTGCTTTCTTCCCTGACCTTCGCCGCTATATTCCCTGCGAGAACGTACTTGTCGTATTCGTCTTTTTCCATATACTGAAGATAAAGGCCAAGTATTAAAGTCTGCAAAGAACCCCGTTCCTTGAGATGTCAATGTACAAAGACCTTTGGTCTTTGACATCTCAAAAGAGCTTCGCTCTTTTGCAGAAAATCATTTAGGTTTTTGCACATTCATTTCGTGAATTTCCTTAGGCCGCCCGCAAGAAAATCCCCTTCTTTGTAACCGAAAACCTGCAGCACGCGGAGAGCCACAGACAGGACCTGGTTTTTCGTGTAGTATTCTATGTCGTAATCCCTGATGCCGACCTTGTCCGCAGGCATGGCGCGCTGCGAGATGCTTCCGTGACCCTTGGTTATAACGTAGCTTATAACCATGCCTTCGTGGATATTGCGGCCCTCCGCCTTCAGGCGCTTTGCGACCTCTATATGGGGCCCTGTGGACTTGTATTCCTCCAGGCTTTTCCCCATCTGGGTGCGCATTACTATATCCTCCATGGAGACCTGCCTCTTCCTGACGTTTTCAACAGCCTCCCTGACCTTCCTGACAGCGTCATTCTCCTTCTTTTGGAGGACCAGATGAAGGACTTCATGCTGCAGTTTCCTGGCCATGTCGCACCAGTCCTTCCTGACGGTTTCGAGCCCCCTGACCGTCATGTTGCCCTTCGAGTCCAGCAGCGCATAGCGCTTTTTCGCTGTGTAGTTTCCGAGCTTCTGCGGGACGAAGAGCCCCCTTGCATAAATTCCCTGGAGGTCGAGCTCCATCACTCCCGGAAGCGAGCTGTTCATTTTCCTGAGGAATTTCTTTGCTGCGGCATCTCCGGCTTTGACGAAAAGGGAATCGGTGTCGCCGTAAAGGACCTCAAGCCCGTTTTTCTCGGCCGACTTTATCGTTTTCTGTATGAAATGCCTGCCGTATGCGGCGGCAGCCTGGCCGCAGTCAAAGCAGTACCATCTGGCCGAAGGGCTGCCGAAGAGCCCGTATGTGCTGTTGGCCACGAGCTTGAGGGCGGTCTGCTCGCCCCCCAGACGCTCAAACTCGTCTCCCTTCGCTTTATTCATCTTTTTCTTTATGGCCTGCCGCCGCTGCAGCACTTCCTCGAGCACCGACGGGACAAACCCTTTCCGCTTCCTGCAGAAATGATATTCAAGGCCCGGAACTTTCGACGAGCAGCACCTGCAGTTCAGGGTTTCGGGGGATATGTTGAACGTGACTATTATGGAAGGGTAAAGGGAGCGGAAATCGAACACCGCTATACCATCATGGAGGCCCCTGACGGGCTCCTTCACGTAACCTCCCCTGAACCTCTTCAGCCGCCTTTTCTGTATCTCGTCCCAGTGCGGAGGATTCGGATGAATAATTTTCATCTCGGCCGCCTTTCTCATCAGAAACCACTCCACAAGCAGTCCGTATGTCAGGCGGGAGCAGTCAAAAGGAAGCTGACCAGAGACGCGGCAGAGCTCGAAGAGCTGAGGGAGAAGCCTGTCAGAAAGCTCAAGCGTCAGCACAGAGTCATTAAGGCAGTATTCTGACAAAGCGTTCACATCGTCTTTCCACATATTTATTATGTCCTCATACGACAGCTCCTTCTTCGTCCTGCCCAGAAGCTCCTCGGAAACCTCTGCGAGCGTGTAGACCTCTGACGCGAGCTGCTGGAAGATGAGGTTGTTGACGAAGTTGTAGAGGTCTATGTGCACGAAACCCGAGACGCGCGCCGAAGACATGTATGAATGCTTCTCGAATGCGATGCGCGGGCCCGCTATCTTCAGTTCCTCCATCCTCTGACGAAGGATGTTGAAGTCGTACCCGTCCCCGTTGTACGTGACTATTATATGCGGCTTCTCCTTTTCCATCACGGCGAATAATTTCTCGAGCATATCTTTCTCGTCCTTCGCGCGGATTACATGCGGCGCATCCTTGTATGTTATGACTCCTTTCGAGCCATGCGTCGCGAACGAAATCATTACTATCTTCCCGTCGACGACCTCCATGTCGAACGCCAGGATGTGCAGCGGCGGGCTGCCGCCGGATGACTTCTCCACATGGCCGCCTTTCATGGAGAGCCAGCCCAAAGGATAGAATCCTTTGTCAATGAGGTATCTCTTGCAGAAATTGACTGAATACTCGTAACAGTCCGAATGGCCCTTTACCATATCGCGGACTTTCTGCACGTTCTGCGGGAGGTCGACATATACCTTTACGAGGCTTTGCTCCTTACCCCCGAGCTTCATGAGGACTTTTTCCATCCCGACGATGCCCGGAGCCTTCACGGCTTTGGTCGCATAGAAATAAGGGAGGAAAGAGTCTTCAACAACGGCGCGATTCCCCTTTGCATCAACGCCTATTAAAATGATGACGGGCTTGCCGTCGCGCACCTCATAATCCGCGTCCAGAAGGCAGAACTTCATTTTATTTATTTGTAATCCTTCGTATTTCAGGCTTTCCAGTATATCTTCGTGCGGGCGAACGTCTTCTCCTCCTCGTAGATGTATTTCAGGAGCTGCTCCTCGTCTTTCGGAAGCCTGGACAGGATTCTGGCGGCTGTTTCTATGCCGACGCCTATACCGGCCCTGGTAAATATATATTTCTTCCCGTAAGTGACCATAAGGTCCGCCGAACGCTTGAGCTCGTCCTTCTCCTTCTTCTGCAGCCTGGCCGGGTCAACTTCCCTCCTGCTTCTCGTCACTGCCAGAAGAACGGAGTTGCACTTGGGGCATATGGTCTGGTCGTCGAAGTCCTTGACCTCTCGCATAGCCGTGTAGTCCCAGCATCTCGTGCACAGGATACGGACGCGCGTGTGCATGAGGCGGTTGCGGAAAGCCTTGAATATCTCGCCTTCGGGTCGCCTGGGCTTCATCACCTCGGAGAACTGGTGGACGAGCCCGAGTTCACCCAGATACGAAAGGCCTTTCCTGAACTTCAGCTTTATCCCACCCCTCTTTATCCCGCCGAGTATGCGCTCGGCACCATTGATGTCCATCTTGTCAAGGAATATCTCCCTCATAGTCTCGTCATATACCGGCGTCCCGTGGAATTGCGATATCACCTTGCTCATGCTGAGCCTGTCGAACCTTGCCTTCTTCGATATGACGCCGAAGCGCCTGGCGACGTGAAGGAACCTGTACTTGAAAAGCGAGGACTGGGATATCGCTATCTCCAGAGTCTCCTTCAGCTTCGACGAGTTCTCGAGAATTCTCATGACGTCCAACGGCTTCGCCAGCGTCTGGAGCATTATGCGGTAAGGGTCGTTCTTTATGTTCACGGCGGCGCCGGTCTGCGCGGTGAGCTCCGCGGCCACGTATCTGGCTATGGTGTCGTTTATCATGGTGCCGCAGCACGAGTGTATTATTATGAAGTCCTTGTAGTCCTCCACCAGAAACTCGCTTTCTGTCGGCATTGGGCCCTGCTTCTTTATTATGGAGCGCATCTCCTTTTCGGCGTTTTCGTCTATGGGGTACTTTCCTGCGTCAAGCCTGCGCCTCATCCTGCCGACTTCCTGCGCCACGTCGAAAGGCACGGGTATGAGCTCGCCCTCCCATGCAGGTATAGCTGACTCGGCGTCATCAATGGGCTCCACAATGACCTTGTTCTCCTCCACCTGAATGACTTTCCACGCCCGGCCGCCGACTATGAATGTATTTCCGATTTCGCCATGCTCCGCGACGAAAGCCTCGTCCAGGCTGCCCACAGGCTCGTTCTCCACTATGCTGATGACGCGCAGCTGCCTGGTGTCTGGAATGGTGCTCAGGTTCTCGAAATGGAACTGGAACCCCTTCCTGCTGCGCTTTATGGAGTAGCCGGCCTTCAGCGGCTCGAGGAAGACGAGCTTCATCGACGCCAGGAACTTTAGCAGCCTTTCGAACGCCTCCAAAGTCAGGCCGCTGAAATGGTATGAGCGCTTTGCAGTCCCAAACACCTTTTCAGAAGGCACGCCATATTCCTCAATCGCCATCCCTATTATCTGCATCGCAAGGACGTCAAGCGCGCCCTCGTGCACCCTTATGTCCTCCAGCTCCTTAGCTATCGCTTTTCTGGCTATGACAGAAGACTCGAAAGTGTCCTCCTCTCCCGACAGGATGATGCCGACGCTTTTCTCGCCGACTCTGTGGCCTGCCCGGCCCACGCGCTGCATGAGCTTCGAGACCTGGCGCGGCGAAAGGTACTGTATCACCAGGTCGATGGAGCCTATGTCGATGCCGAGTTCAAGGGATGAGGTACTTATTAGTGTTTTTATCTGCTGAGACTTGAACTTCTTCTCGCTTTCAAGGCGCCTTTCCCGCGACAGCGAGCCGTGATATACCTCCTGCTTCAGCTCCCTGTCCAGCATGGTGAAGCGGGACGACAGGATTTCGGCGGTCTGGCGCGTGTTCGTGAATGCCAGAACGGACTTGTGCTTGTTTATGAGCTCCCGTATGCGAAGCATCCTTGCCAGCGTGCTCTTGTTTATGAAAAGCTCCTCGGCCCTGTCATCGTCGCAGTCCGGAACCTCGACTTTTATGTCGTATTTCTTCTCGGCCTCGGCCCGGATGACCTTCATGTCAGTGGCCAGCGTGCGCGCTATCTTTTCCGGGTGGCCTACAGTGGCCGAAAGCCCTATAATCTGGAAGGAGCCGCATAAATTCCTCAAGCGCTCCAGAAGCAGCGACAGGTGGACGCCCCTCTTATTGCCCGCGAGCTCATGCACCTCGTCCACGATAACGTGCCTGACGTTCCTGAGGTGCTCCCTCATCTTCCTGGAGACGAGCAGGACGCCCAGCGTTTCAGGCGTCGTGATGAGGCAGTGCGGAGGGTGGTCCGATTGCTCTGAGCGCTCCGTCTTCGTGGTGTCGCCATGCCTTACCGCTATGTCTATTTCCAGCCTGTCGGCCCACCAGAACAGCCTGTCGAGAAGGTCGCGGGAAAGCGCCCTGAGCGGGTTTATGTAAAGGACGGTTATCGGCGGCGATTTTTCCCTGTAAAGTTTATCTAAAATCGGAAGCATTACACTTTCAGTTTTTCCATGCCCCGTCGGGGCCAGTATCATGACGTTCCTGCCTTTGAGGATTTCTGGTATGCCCATCTTCTGGGGGAGCGTTGGCTCGATAAATCCCTTCTCTTTTATCAGCTTCTGCAGCTCCGTGGAGAACTCCTTGAACGGCATAATCATCACAAAATGTTTATATTGAACTTATTCAATAGTATTATCAATGAAACCTGCAATAGTAATATTATCGTTCATTTTAATCCTAATCCCGGTGACTATGGCATTGAGCGGCTCGGGCGGCGGGTTCTCCGTAGAGGGACAGTCCGGCTATATAGGAGGACATGAGGATTCGAGCGGCCTGAACGTCTCCGTTATAAACACGCTGGCCGTGAAGGAAAGCGCCACTGCGAGATTGTACGGCGGCATATTCTGCATACTCAACAGGCCTCCATCCGTCGTGCAGGCGTCGATAACACCCTCGGCTGCAAACTCAAGCCAGACAATAACTGTCGCCGCGGTGATAGGCGACAATGACACCGACAACGTCAGGCTGAAAGCGTACAACGGAACGGACAAAGGCACCCTTCTGTGCACCGGCTCTGCTGTCGGGAGCAACGGCAACAGCTCATGCTCATTCACAGCAAGCGCCGCCGGATGCGGCGACGGCGCATGCAGCATATACCTTTATGGCGAAGATTTGCAGAACGAGTGCGACGGCAGCAGCTTCTCGACGCAAAGCACGGTCTCGTTCACGAACGACGTGGCGACGCCTTCTGTATTCAATCCCATACCCAACACCACATCGGTCGGATATACAAGGGTAAACGCGAACTTCAGCGTGAACTTCTCATACACCGAAGTGAACCCAAGGAACTACAGCATCGAGGTATACAACGGCTCGACAAGGCTCTGCATGGCGACCAACACGAGCCTTTCCGGAGGCACGGGCATAAACGTCTCGCAAACTTGCTGGATGGCTGGCAGCGCCGTGGAAGGCTATTACACGCTCCGCATCACGATGCTGGACACGACCTTGCAGGAGACGCAGAACAC
>JACPAH010000017.1 GCA_016180925.1 Candidatus Aenigmatarchaeota archaeon | reverse complement strand
TACACAACCCTCTTCACCTGGAGCTCCACGAAGTCCTTCGCCGCCTGCAGGGTGAATAATGCTTCATACTGGATGCCGGAAGAGGAATTGACGAATGCCCTTATGGACCTTGTGTCGGAGGTTCCGGCGTTCGACAGCTCTGTGTATCCGGTGCCGTATGACGTGTTCACCTGGTCGTTCACGAATATGCCGCTCGTTGGCGTTATGTTCATCCCTGTGCGGACATTCTTTATCTGAGTTATGAAAGTGGTGGTGTTGAGCGCCGCGTAGCTTGTCGGCGTGCCTGTCTTCTCCGTCGAGAATATCAGTGCCGCATTCTCCAGCACCAGGTCTGTGTCGCCGTCGCCGTCTATGTCGCTCTCGTACGACAGTATCCTCGCGCCTCCTGTTATAAGTATATTGCTCTCCTCAATCGTTATGCCAGACTCCAGCAGGTCTATATTGTCTACCCTGACCTTTATCTTGTCCTCCTTGCCGCTCACTATCATCGTCCCTTCCTGGAGGTTGACGTTTATGCTCCTCTTGGAGCCCGGGGCCTCTATCATTATGCTGCCTATGGCGGAGTCTATGCTGGTGAGGACGTTCCTGGCGACATTGAAGCTCTGCGACGTCTTGCTCTCCTCTATCAGCGGCGTCAGGGTATTGATGACTATTATGGTGGATGCGATTATGACCGCCACGCTGAGGGCTCCGGCTATCAAATCGCCTTTCAAACGGTTTCGTTTGAAAGGTGTCTGGAGATGCTTCGCTCTCCCAGCATCTTTCATGCCATGCCGTGTTTTCGCTTTCATGTGAATCACAATATGTCTATTATGAGCTGCTTGTCGTTGCTCTGGTTCCTTTCCATCACGAGGGTGAACGAGCCTGACCTCTCGGTGTCGCCCACGATGTCTATTCCGGGATATTCCAGGACGAGCTCCACTGCGCCGACCCCCTCGTTGGTTGATATGAAGGGCTGGAGCGGGTGCGACAGGCCCTTGGTCTCGAGGAGGCTGCACGCGCTGCCGAGCACGGGTATTGCGAAGCGGTTGTCTTCCTGCGTCTCGCTCACGATTATGCTTCCGGTCGTGGCATTTACGTAATCGAGCTGGGCCCCGGTCCTTATTATGCCGAAAGCATTGTTGCCGTCGTCAATGCACGCGTAGTGCTTCGTGATATTGTCGGCGCGGTAGAAACCGGCGGCCTTGCCGTCCGCGCGGCTGGTGTCGCCCGAGGAGCCGTTTATGTCGAAGGCCAGCTTGAACGATATCCTGCTGCAGAACGCCAGGGCGTCTATCGTGAACGTCGAGGAAGTGGAGTTGATGTCGGCATAGCACGAGTCGCCGGAAACGCCGCCGATGAGCGTGTGGGGCCCGCCGCTGTAATCGCAAGCGGGCGTCAATTGCACCCTGCAGTGTCCGGTGCTGTTCGTGATGCATGACAGCTTGTTGAAGCTTCCGACGTTCTGGACGTATATGGAGGCGTTTTTGCCGGCAGCCGGCGTCCCGTTGTACGGGTCGTAAATCCTGAATGTCAGGTTTATGGTGCTGTGCGTGTTTATGCTCTGGCCTGCCCCCTCGACAACGGTTATGTTGGACTGCGGGATGCTGGCTTTCGCCACCGAGAAGTTCAGCGGCCCGGTCTCGTTGTTCAGGGAGCCGTCTGATGCCGTGAACTTGAAATATTTCGTGCTTATGTCGCTGCATACGTAATTGCTTATGCTGAAATTGAACTTCGTGTAGCCGAAGCACTGGGCGCATGTGGCCGTGCTCTGCAGCGTGAAGCTGGAGTTGTCGTTCGAGGTGTAGAAGGACACCGTCACGGTGTCGTTGTCCACATCCCTCGTCAGGACTGTGAAATTGACCGGCTGGTTCCAGTTGCTCCCGCTCACCGTCTGGTTGAGGACGTTCGGGGCGTTCACGCTCAGCGCCAGCGTGGAGATGAAGCCTGCAGTCATCGAGAAGCCTGACGAGTTCAGGGAGCCTGATATGCTGTTGAGGGAGCTCTGCATGCTGTATGATGAGCTGTTCCTGATGCCGCCTGAGCTGTCGGCAGTATCGGACGTTATCTTGAACGAGGAGCTGTTCATCTGCTGCGCGAGCGCGAAAGGCACTGCCAGCATCACGAGTATTGCAACGATGCGGATGGACTTCAAACCAGACTCCTCCTCCTTCCCTTCACCGTGTAGAGCGTCACGCCGCCGGGCATGCGCTTTTCCGCAAGGCCCCTGGCCTCAAGCCTGCCCAGGCATTTGAGCGTCGCCGGCATGCTGAGCCCGGCCTTCCCGGACACCTCATCTGGCGTGAGCGATATTACACTATTCCTTAATATGGACATTATTGCGTCTTCAGTATTCATCATGTCACCACATTTGTCCGTTTTGAATTTAAATATCCCAATAGATAACTATTTCTTATGAAACCGGAAAAAGACGAGAAATTCTGGACTAAATTAAAGGAATCGCAGAAAAACCCGGCTTTCCGCAGGGGCATCAGGGAATTCGTCAAGAAAACAACCTCCTGAATTTTTCATAGCCGATGAATTCGGGCGTTTTGTATCCTCTGAGTCCGTTCACTATCCTGTAAGTTTGGAGGGATATTTCATTGAGCATCGTTTTGTTGTCTTCAGAAGCCACTATATCAAGTTCATGCAGGGTTGCACAGGCAACAATCATGAAATCATTTAGAATTTCCTTCTCGCTCTCTTTTCCGCCAAGCTCTTTATACACTTCGTGATAATCCTCTGAAAGATGTTTTATGGCAGACGTGATGGAATAGGCGTGGAACCTGACAATCTTGTCATAAAGCCCCAAAAGCATGAGTCTTATCAGTTTTTTTTCATATCTTACGGTTTTTGATACGTTTCTAAGTTCTTTCCTTATCACGTCAAATCCGTAGATTATAACATCGCGTCTTTTTTCGATAAGGTCTTTTATTTCATTTTCCTCTCTCATTTCGATAATTCTCCCGTATATATTTGTATCCAGTATGACTCTCTTCATTTGATTTTCCTCTTGTTCTATCCGAAAAGTATGAAGGCGGAATAGCCGAACACCACGAGCACTAGGGAGTGCTTTATTCCAGCCTGCAGGCTCCCTTCCGCAAGCTTGCCTATCGATATCCCGGCGAAGAACCCCTGTATCACCACGAGGCTCTGGAATATCTCCTTGAAGGTCTGCTCCAGGTCGGAGCTTGTCTCGTTGAACCTGAACGTGGGTATGAGGAACGACGACAGGCCTATCATGACGCCGAGGAATATCAGATATATTACATAGCCGTTTATCATCTGGGAGTATACGCTCGATGACCTTTCCTTCTTTATCCTCTCCAGTTCTATCAGCGATTGTGCGACGGACTTCAGCACGGTGTCTATGCTGCCTCCCGACCTGTGCGTCTCTATTATCGTCTGCACGTTTCTTTTCATCAGGTGGCTGCCGGTCTTCTCGGCGAAGTCGTGGAGCGCTCTCTCGAGCGTTATGCCCCACGATATCTTGGCCGTTATCTCCTTGACGAGGGGCGTGAGCACGCCGTAGTCGTTGTTCGATGCTGTTCGCATGGCCTGCGGCAGTGTCATGCCTGACGCTATGTTCTGCGCTATGTCGCCGAGGTACTTGGGGAACAGCTCTTCTATCCTCTTCACCTTGTTGTATCCCTGGTATTTCACGACGAGCGGGATGCCGATTATCAGGAGGCCGGACATGAGGTTTATTATGGAGAAGAGCTGCGGATAGCCCGAGAAGAGGATGAAATTCACGTATACGAGCAGCAGGCCTGATATGACGGAAGCTATGCTTGCCGCGTTCTTCCTGAAGTCTATTCTTGCCATTTTATACCCTCGGTTGCGTGTAGTGGACGAATGCTATGAAAAATATGTTCAGTATGGGTATGAGCGTGAATATGCCGAGCCTTAGCGCAACGTCTATTGGCAGGCCGAATATGCTGCCGCCAACCAGCGACAGTATTGACAGTATGGAGACGAAGAACAGCGGGGCCGCTATCAGCACCGCCGTGTAAAGGTCGGCATATGTGGAAAGCGCCTGTATGTATTTCTCCCTCCTGAGCCTGTAGCTGAACAGTGCCTCCTTCGCCTCGTTCTCCAGGTATTGCTGGAGGCTGCCGCCTGTGTTTATCACGGCCACGAAGCCCCCGAGGAACTGCCTGAACTTCTCGGACGGCGTCCTGCCGGAAACGTTCTCGACGGCGGTCACGATGTCCATGCCGAAGGTCTCCACGTTCCTCACTATCCTTTTGCACTCGTTTGATATCTCCTCGTATTCTGGTATCCTTGACACGAGCTTGAATATGACGAAGGGCGGCACGCCTGACGCGGCTATTGCCGCCATGTGGTTTATCACGAAGGGCGCATTCGCCTCTATGCTGCTCCTCTTCGACGTTATCAGGTGGAATGGATAGGAGTAGTGTATGGTGAAGACGAAGAACGCCGTTGTCACCGACGCTATGAGCGCGCTTATCGCCGACAGCAGGAGCGGCACGCCGAAGAGCGTGAAGGACAGCGTTATGAAGGCGAATACACCGATGAAGGACAATATCGTTATGAGAAGCATCCTTCCGAGGTATATCTCGAACAGTATAGTGAGGTTCGATTTCAGTATTTCCTCCTTCAGGGGCTTCGTGTACGAGGAAAGATACATGACGCCGTGCCTTCCAAGGGTTCTGACCCATGCTTCAAGCATATTTTAACTATTGCGGCGGCATGATATAAATCCAGAGAAAGAGCCTTCAGGAGTAAAGAGCCTTCTGCGAAACCGAGAAGCCCCTGCCCGTTATCTCGTACTGGTGGAGCCTGCTGGAGTGCCGCGTGCCGCGCATCTTCACTATGTTCAGGCCTCTCCTGTATTCGCCCTTGGATAAGATGCTGCGCAGGGCTATCACGCCGTCGGCTATGAACTCCTCGACCCCGAAGCGCGATATGCCGCCGTCCGGCGTTTCCGATATGAGCACCGTCGTGCACTTGTTCTTCTTCATGATTTCCTTTATCAGGAGTATGTTCCTCCTCAGCTCCGACAGCTCCTTGGCATAGGTCCCCAGGGACGATATGGAGTCGATAACGACGCGCGAGGCGCGCATCTCCCTTATGTTGTTCTGTATGAGGTCCATGACGTCCTCGAGCTGGAACGGGTCGAACTTTATCACCCTCACGCGGCCCTTTTCCTCCGCCAGGTTTATGTCCCACCCGAAAGAATCCGCTATCGAGCGTATCTCCTCAGGCCCGTCCTCGAACGTTATGTAAAGCCCCGGCTCGCTCTTCGGGGTGCACACGAACTGCAGCCCGAATATCGTCTTGCCTGAGCCGCTGCCGCCGGACAGGAGGATGACGTCGTTCTCTGGGAACCCGCCCCCTATCAGCCTGTCAAGGCCGTTCGCGCATGAGCTGAGCCTCTTCATATGATATCTTCCATCTTCTCGGTGCCGTTTATCACGTTGTCGACGCGCTTCGGGTTCCTTCTGTATACGTTTATGTATTTTGCCACGTCTTCCATCTTCGTGACGTTGTTCTGGTAAAGTATGCTGAGGAATTTCTTCCTCCTTGATATGTCCCTGACTATGTCGCTCAGGGACGTGCCGCGCTCGTTCGATATCTTGCTCAGCAGCCAGGAATTGCCCTTGTAAAGGAATGAGTCATCCGAGGGCGACCACGAGAAGCTCTTGTTTATCCTGGGCTGGCCAGACTGCGTGTCTATGCTCTCCATCTCTACTATCTCCTTGACGCGCCTGGCCGACTTGCCGTGCTCCCTTGCGTGGACCATCACTATGACGGCGTCCAGGCTCTCCAGGAGCCCGGGAGACAGGTTTATCGGCTCGGTCTCGAGCCTCTTTATGAGGTCGTTTATGCCGCCTGCATGTATCGTGCTCAGCGTTGCATGCCCCGACGCCATTCCCTGGAACATCACGTAGGCTTCCTTCCCTCGTATCTCTCCGACAATAAGGTAATCGGGATTCTGCCTGAAGCTTTCCTTCAGGAGCTGGAACATGTCCACCTCGCCGACGCCGGTGCCGGTGAATCCGGCCCTCGACACACCGGGAATCCAGTTCTCATGGGGCAGATTAAGCTCTTTTGTGTCCTCGATGCTCACGATTTTCATCTCGCTCGGTATGAACATGGATATCGCATTCAGCATGGACGTCTTCCCCGTGGAAACGCCGCCTGCAAGCAGTATGTTCGCGCCGTTCTCGACGAGGTACCATATATAGGCAAGCATCTCCGGCGAGGCCGTGTTGTACCTTATTATGTCCACAGGCGACAGCGGGACTTCCCTGAACTTCCTTATGGAGAACGTCGGGCCGCGGGTGGTGACGTCGCTGGCCAGCGAGGCCTGCACCCTGGCGCCGTCCGGCAGCGTGCCGTCAAGGAGCGGCTCCGCGTAGCTTATGTACCTGTCACACCTCTCGGCAAGCTTCGTCACGAATTCCCTGAGCTTTGCCTCATTATTGTATATTACATTGGTCCTGATGGAGCCGAACCTCTGGTGCACAACGTACACCGGTATGCTGGTCCCGTCGACCCCTATGTCCTCGATGTACGGGTCCTTCAGGAGGGGCTCGATTTCGTTGAGCCCGACGAAATCCCTGAAGATGTAATAGAGTATCTTCGAATATTCCTTGTCTGTGAGGTCGATGCCGAACTCCTTCAGGAGGTGCTGTATCCTGTCCTCCAGGAAGTCTATTATCTTCTCGTTCGTCTTGATGTCGGATATGCCGACGTTTATCACCTGCATCAGGCCGTCCTTCAGCTTCTCGAGTATCACGCTCTCCTTCTTGGTGAGCTTCGGCTCCATTACGTTGTAGACGAGCGACGCGTCCTTCTCGTCGTACTTCACGTTTGCATACGCATAGGGCTTTATGAGGGGGTATATGACATGCCTGAAATTGACGCTGTGTGGCGGCGGCAGGGACGTCATCTTGTTCTCGCAGACTTTGAATTTAGGATATTTTTCGAACCTCTGCTGGTTCCGCATTATAAGGAGCATCTGGCCGCTCCTGCTGAGCGAAGGCGGAAGCTCCTCCTTTGGATGCTTTCGGGAAGTGGCCTTCCTGTAAAGCGAGCCTCTGAGGTCCTTCATCTTGTCAAGCATAGAATAAAGTATGCCGGGACTATAATATAAAAATACTGCCTGGGAATCCCGGCGTCTTCCGGGCCTCAGAATCCGCTTCTGTCCTTGCGCCTTGACCTTCCGACCCTGACTATGCCGCGGTATCTGGCGCACGACGGGCAAACGTACATCTTCTGGCTGTATGTGCTTATCATGCGCCTGTCAATCTGCTTCCTGAGGACAGGGTCGTTTATCGAGAAACCCCTGTAGGAAGGTATGGTCTTCCATCTGGGCACCACCTTGCCGCAATAGCCGCAGTTCACGCTGCTTTCGTGGCCTTTTGACTTCGTGTGGTGGTATCCCCGTGTATACGGCGCTGGCATATTTGTCAATTTTACTTATTCCGGTGAGTATTAAAACGCAACCAGTTTAACTCTATTATGGACATCGAGAAGCTGCTCGAAAGCAGGTCAAAACTCGTGGACAAGGCCATAGAGAAGTACATTCCCAGGAAGTACGGCAAAAAGACGGCGGAATTCACGTTCGGCAAAACAACCTACCGGTACAGCCTTGAAGCGGCGACGAAAAGCCTGTCGGAGCCGATATGGGATTTGCTTGACAGGGGCGGCAAACGCTGGCGCCCGGCACTCTTCATGATGGTCATTGAGGCATTGGGCGCGAAGCCTGAAAAGTACCTTGACCTTGTGGTGCCGATAGAAGTCATTCATAACGGCTCTTTGATAATCGACGACAAGGAGGACTCTTCCGAGATGCGTCGCGGGAAGCCGTGCACCTACAAGCTCTTCGGCGATGACATCGCGATAAATGCCGGCAACGCCATGTACTACCTGCCTCTTCTTGTCCTGCTGAAGAATAAGATGAAACTTCCACAAGAACGCCTCCTCAAGCTTTATGAAATCTATTCCCAGGAACTCATCAACATACACCTGGGCCAGGGGATGGACATAGCGTGGCACCGCGGCCTCTGCAGGCCGTCGGGCGCTGAGGGGTATCTCCAGATGTGCGCGTTCAAGACAGGCACCCTTGCAAGGATAGCCGCCAAGTTCGGCGCCGTGGTTGCGGGCGCCACGGACGATGCCGTGGAGAAGCTCGGCCGGCTTGCGGAAAGCATAGGCATAGCCTTCCAGATACAGGACGACATCCTTGACATAACGTCTGACAGCAGCAAGTGGGGCAAGGCCTACGGAAATGATATACATGAGGGAAAGCGGACCCTCATGGTCATACACGCCATGCAGCACAAGAAAGGGAAGCGCCTTCTGGAAATACTCGGCATGCACACCACTGACAAGAAGCTTGTGGACGAAGCCATATCAATCCTGAAGAAGGCCGGTTCTGCTGAATATGCGAAGGATTATGCCCGCAGCCTGGTCGGCAGTGCGTGGAAGGATGCAAAGCCGCTTCTGAAGAAGGCGGACGTCCTGGAGGCATTTGTCCGCTTCGCCACGGAAAGAAAATACTGATCTATGAATTTTTCTCTTTGCCAGAATTCTTCTTCAGCCAGTCAACATACATGTCAATGAATTCAAGCCTCTGCCTGAAATTCTCCTCCTTCATTTTTTTCAGTTCTTCAAGGTCTATGTCGGGCGTTTTCATAAGTATTTATTGAATTGCTCATTTACTTTAAGCTTTCTTGTGAAATCCTGAAGCATGATTTGGTCGAGTTTGTCCTTGAAAAGCCTGTAAAGATGCCTTGCATCCTCTATATCTTTCTCGCTCCCGAGATATAGCTTGAAAGGTATCTGGAGCTCAAGAGGCGAAATCAGCATTCTATGGCCATTTAATGAAACATTTTTTGCATTTTCAAGAACCCATAGTTCCAGTTCAAGCTTGGGGAACTTCATTTCAATATTTGGTATAAATCTTTCTTTCTCTGAAAATCTTATTGCATACCCCTTTGACATGTATACGGAATACGCGCCATCAGCATCCTTTGTAATTATGCATTCAAAATCTTCATCCAATTTTTTCCATAACTCAGAGAATTTTTCTTTGTTGAGCCTGTCAATTATTATATCAACATCTTCCGAAGACCTGCTTCTTCCGAAGAGTATGGAGACATAGCCCGAAATTAGAGCGTATCTGATGCCAAGGCTATCCAGAATATCTATGAATTTTATTACAAAACTGTCAAGAGGTGTCAATACCTTTTCCATTTTTATCTCTTCATCAGAATATTCTATGTACATATGAAATATCTGCATTTATGTTTATTAATTTCTTCCATCAAATCTAAGGCATATGAAAACTTCCGAGCTGCCCTTCCCCGAGCGCGTGAGAAACGCGCTTCCGGACATAAGCCTGAACGAGCCGCAACAGCTTGCCGTGGAGGCAGGGCTTCTTTCCGGCAAAAGCGTTGTCGTGGCATCCCCGACAGCATCGGGAAAGACATTCATAGCGGAACTCGCCTTCCTGGGCAACTTTCTGAAGGGTGGGAAGGCTGTCTATGTATGCCCGCTGAAGGCGCTTGCCTCGGAGAAGTACCACGAGTTTCAGGAAAGGTACAAAAGCCTCGGCATAAAGATAGCGATTTCGGTAGGGGACTTCGACAGCGCCGAGGAGTGGCTCGGAAAGTACGATTTGATAATTGCCACCTCGGAGAAGCTTGACTCTATAATGAGGCACAACGTGCCGTGGCTCGGCAAAATCTCCCTCCTGATAGTGGACGAAATTCACCTTCTGAATGACGCCGGCCGCGGGCCTACGCTTGAAGTGATAATTACGCGCATGATGAAGCAGAAACCCCAGCTCCTTGCCTTGTCGGCCACGATAAAGAACTCGAAGGAGATAGCGGAATGGCTTGACGCGGAGCTGGTAATGAGCGATTACAGGCCCGCGAAGCTGCACAAGGGTATTTTCCAGTCCGATGAGTCCATGCTGGAGATAAGGGACAGGAAAACCCGGATGAAAAGCGGCGATGCGGAAAACGTTCTCTCCGAAGACATAGTGAAAAAAGGGAAGCAGGCGCTGCTGTTCGTTGCGACGCGAAGAAGTGCAGAGGCCGTGGCGGAGAAGGTGGGGAAGCATCTTTCAGTCAGTGACGTGTCGCTGCAAAAGCTTGCGAGGAATATAGAGAAAGCATTGCCCGTTCCGACAAAGCAGTGCCGCCGCCTTGCAAAATGCGTTCTGGGAGGCGCGGCATTCCACCACGCCGGCCTGGTGACAAAGCAGAGGAAGCTGGTGGAAGACGCGTTCCGCGCCGGGCAGATAAAAATCCTGTCTGCAACGCCGACGCTCGCATGGGGCATCAACATGCCTGCTTACAGGGTGATAATACGCGACGTCAAGAGATATGGAATGTACGGTTATGACTACATCCCTGTTCTTGAAGTCCAGCAAATGCAGGGCCGCGCCGGACGCCCTGCATACGACACCGAAGGCGAGGCCATACTGGTCGGAAAAGACGCGTCGGACGCAAACGAGCTGAAGGAGAGGTACATAATGGGCGAGCCGGAGCCGATATATTCCAAGCTTTCCGTGGAGCCCATGCTGCGCATGCACACCCTGGCGCTTCTGGCGTCTGAGGCCGCGCATTCAAGAAGTGAGCTGGAGGATTTCTTCTCCCGCACTTTTTTCTCTCATCAGTACGGAAACATAAGCGAGGTGATGGGAAAGGTCGACGCCATACTGCGGCAGCTGGAGGGGTTTAATTTCATTGAAGCGGAGAAAAGCGGCATCTTCTCGGAATTCAGGCCGGCTTTCAGCCTTGGCGGCGACTTCAAGATAACTGCCACGAAGCTCGGCAGGAAGGTGTCGGAGCTGTATCTGGACCCGCTTTCCGCGAACACAATAATAACAGGGATGAATGCGCACGAGGACGAGTTCATGACGACGCTTGCCTCATGCAGCGAGATGTTCCCCCCGCTTTCGGTATTGAAGAAGGACGGTTTCGTGGAGGAGGAGCTCCTGAAGAGCGGCATAAAGACCCCTGACGTGTGGGATTACGAGTACGACTCCTTTATTGCCGCATACAAGACCTGCATGATGTTCAGGGACTGGATGGACGAGAGCGGGGAGGACGTGCTGCTGGAGAAATACGGCGTGACTCCCGGAGAGCTCTACACGAAGACGAAGAATGCCGAGTGGATGCTCTATGCATCGGCCGAGCTCGCCAGGCTTCTCCGAAAATTCGACAAGGCCAACGAACTCCGCCGTTTGCAGCTCAGGATGAAGCACGGCGTCAGGGACGAGCTGCTGCGCCTCATAATGCTGAAAGGCATAGGCCGCGTCAGGGCAAGGATGCTTTACAAAAATGGCGTGAAGACGCCCGCCGACATAAAGAGGACAAGGCCGGAAGTTCTCGCAGAGATTGTCGGGAAGAAGACGGCTGCAAAGCTCATCGAGGAGGCATCGCAGGAGCTGGAGAAAAGATGATTTTTTTCATGAATTTTCTTTAAATCTTTCTGTCCAATCTATTTCTCTAAAGGGTTCGTAGTCTTCAGGTTTCCTGAAGGCGTCGAACGCTTTGCGGAGCAAGGGGTTCGTATCTTTGTTTGCTTGAAAACAAAGATTTGAGCCAGTTTTCAAAGAAAATTGGGTTCGTAGCTGTGCTTGGTTGCTTGTTAGGTTCCCCAAAATAGCCCCTAGAAACAGCGCTAAAACCTGAGTTTGGAGCATGTAAAATTGCTTTTCCGAGCATAACAACCACAACAACAGCTAAGTTCCATGCAAGGCCAGAAACTCTTTCGTTTGCCTGAAGAATTCTTTTAGCGTAAATTCGGCAAGTTTTTTTGGTGCGTCTTTCTCGACCGAGTTTATCAAAGACTGAAAGTAGTGCTCTTTTTTTGCTGAAATATTAAGCAGTGGAAATCCCTCGTCCAGCAAAGTCTTATTTAATATCAGCCTGCATATTCGTTTGTTTCCGTCAAGAAACGGGTGAATTCGGTAAAGATTATAATGTGCCAAAGATGCCTTTTCAATTGGGTTCAGTTTTGTCGATTTATACCACTTGGCAAACTCGTCAATTAATCTGTTCAGTCTGTTATAATGCGGCGGTCTGTAAGCAATTTCTTTTCCAAGAGGGTTTTTTGTATCCTGCATGCGCAAATAGACTTGTTGTTTCCTTAGTTTACCTGGAGTTTTTTCTTCAAAGCTCGCCATTATTGTCTTATGCAATTCGAGCAGATATTTTTTGTCAAGTGTGTGATTTTCTTTTATTGATTCGACTGCCTTAAGCATATTTTTGCTGATATGCTCGCGCATGTTTAGCTGCTTGGTTTTTTCAAAGGCGTTCTGGACGTCTCTAAGACCGACACTAACGTCTTCTGTCGTAAGTGTGGTCAGCGTGAAAAGAATTGTGCTATCAACTTCATACTTTCGTTTCTGGACGCCCGAAAGCGAGGAGAATACGTTGTTAAAAGCGTTGCGAAAAAGCAGTGCCTTTATCAGGTCGCCTTTTGAAATCAATTTATTGTCATAGTGTTTTCCAGACAATTTTGCTACTATTTCTGTCTTGAACGAATCTTCTATCTTTGCTATCTCGCTCCTCAGAGGTTTTTTTGCACCTATATATTTGCTGAACGTCTTTGACTTGTTCGAGACAAAATAGCTTAAGTCGAGATAATAGTATTTTTTACCACTAATGGTTTTTGTTCTCAATGCCATGATTTATTTAGGCTGATAGAAATATTTAAAACCACCAGCCTAACTTGCTCTGTGGTTAGGCTGATAAAAGCCGCTGGGATTATCAGCATAAAATACCAAGATTCGTATGCTTGGCGGCTGGTTTGGTTCTGTGCAGGCTAATCATGGGTTGTGGGGTGGTTATTTCGCAGTCTATTAAGATTTAGTATTCAAGCTTCATTTTATCAGCTTGTGCTTATAAATTTATAAACAAAGAAAGTCCTTCTATAGGGTTCGTAGTCTAGCTTGGTAGGATTCGAGCTTCGGGCGAACTTTTCAAAAATCTGTGAAGAACCAAAGTTCTTCAAGACCACGAAGAAGTCATAGACTTCTTCCATGGGTTCGGTCAAATCCTAAGAAGACTTATAAAAAAGTCTTCTTGGATTTCTCAGAAGACTCCGTCTTCTGAAGAAAACGGAAAGTTCAGAAAAAGTTCGCGGCCCCGGTTCAAATCCGGGCGAACCCATTAAGAAGGATTTGAACCTCGGTTCATCGTCGGCTGAGCGCAGCTCCAGGTTGTTTTTTATCTTTTTCCGGAAGATTATTAGAGGTAATGATGAATGACTGAGCTTCAGGTAGGCGTCAAGGTTCTGGTTAAGAATGATGAAGGAAAGTATCTGCTGCTTAAGCGTTCGGCTGAAAAATATCCCGAAGCCGGGGAGAGATGGGACATCGTCGGAGGCAGGATAAATCCAGGAATTCCTCTCATGGAGAATCTCCGCAGGGAGGTCATGGAAGAAACAGGGCTTGTCATTGAAAATGAGCCTGTGCTTGTCGCTGCCCAGGACATCCTGCGCATCAAAGGCAGGCACATCGTCCGGCTGACTTATGTGGGGTATGCAAACGGCAATCCCGTGCTCACGGACGAGCATGTCGGATACGGGTGGTTTGCCCCGGATGAAATGAAGGGTATGGATTTGGACATTTATTTCAAGGAAGTGCTTGACAAATGGATTGCTGGCTAGGATATCTTGCGCCCGAACGTCACGAATCCGGTGTGCATTATCCCTGACGGCTTCGGATGCGTGTATCCCTCCCCCCTTTCGTCCATGTGCCATTCGCGCTGTATCGTCTCCATGGTATGAACGCGGGAGAACCCGTTTTTCTTCATCTCGTGTGCCGCCCGCTTCTGCTGCTCGATATGGGGGCTGTATACGCAGAGCCATCCGCCTGCTTTCAGCGCGCTTTTCGCTTTTTTTGCGAGCTTGTCCGCATTCTGCATGTCAAATGTGATAAGGTCAATGTCTTTCTCGGTGAATTTTTCCGCCGGCTTGTTCTTCACCTCTATTACGCCTTCCAGCCCGCATATCTTCACGTTTTTTCTTGCATTGTCGGCGAACTTCCTGTCCCTCTCGTAGGAATAAACTTTCCCCGAAGGCGCGACGATGTTGCCCAGGAATATGGAAAGGAACGCTGAGCCCGTGCCTGCATCAAGGCATCTCATTCCGCTCCTGAGGCCTGTGGCAGCGGCTATCTGGCCCGCGTCCTTCTGGGTTATTATCTGCGGCATGCGCTTGCATTTCCTTAGGAGGTCTATGGCATTCGGCTTTATAGCGGTGAACTCTGCCCCGTTGGAGCTCTTTATCTTCTGGCCGTACTGCTTTATCTTCGTGAGCTCTATCGTGCCGAAATTCGAGTGGAATATTTTCTGCTCCTTCTTCACGAGGAAGCTTTTTTCTCCCCACAGGAGTATGTAGTCATTGTCTTTTAACATAGTGAAAAACTGTTTTATGAGGATTTATAATCATCTTGCCTTGATGGCTTATCTGTTGACGGGCACCTGTGTGAATGCCCACGGCTCTGAGTGAAAATCATTAATTGCCATTATGCTTGTGCATTCTTCCTGGTCGGGATATGTTCTTATAAGTCTTCCGCCTTCTCTTCTGATTCGCTGCCTTACTCTGACATCCGGAATAACGCCTGTTCGGATGCCTTCAAGCTCGGCCCTGAGCCTTGCGAAGTTATATGGATTATCGCAGAAGTCTCCGGGGAGCCTTAATGTAAAGCCTATAACTTCACGCCTCGGAGACTCCGGGCGCAGCCTGTCCCCCTCAAATTCTATATTCTCTATGGCATGGAAAATGGGATATCTTGAGTTGAACTCGATGCGCCTTGCGGACACCTTCGATGTATAGGGGCTGCGCTCTGTCGGGACAAAATAGCGTTCTGATGTATATGACATACGGCTTAAGCTTTCCCAATTTGGCTGCGTTCCGTGGCTTGTCGGATTGCTGCATCCCAGTAGCAGAAATGCAGCCGAATACCTGCTTATTGTTCCCATCTGCATAAGACTGCAAAAAAGCTCTTATATATGTGCTGCATTCAGGTGGTGGGCAAATTGTGGAAATCATAATATTTAAGTCGTCTTTAGGCATAAATATATCATGGAAGTGGAGGATGCGAACCACAGGGCTTTCATGAGGGCGCGGCAGGATGGCACATTGACGCAATACGATGTGCCTTCAGGCCATTATGTGGGATTTGTCAACGGAAATTTTGTAGGTCATCATAATGATGAAACATTTCTTCGCCAAAGAATGGATACAGATTACGGCCGCTTTCGTCTTCCGGTATACATAGCGCAGCTCTGAAATCACGCGCCGTATCTTCTTTTCCTGTCGGAGAATTCCTTCAATGCGCCCTCGAAATCCTCTCTTGTAAGCTCCGGCCATTTCCTGTCAGTGAATATCAGTTCCGAATATGCGGACTGGAAGGGAAGGAAGTTGGAAAGGCGCTTCTCGCCGCCTGTGCGGAAAATCATGTCCGGATAAGGCTGGCCGTTGGTGTAAAGATGCTCCTTCAGGATGTCCTCGGTGAGGTCGCTGGGTTTTATCACGCCCTTCAGTCCTTCTTCAAGTATCTTCCTTACGGCATCCGTTATCTCCTGCTGGCCGCCGTACGCAACGGCCACGTTCAGGAAGTGCTCATGGTATCCTGAAGTGGCTTTCTCGACATTCGAGAACTTTTCCTGGAGCTTGTCTGTGAATTCGTTCAACCTTCCTATGAAACGCACTCTCACGCCGAACCTGTGGACGACGTGCTCCCTGTCGGAAAGTATGTTGTCGGCCTCGCTTTCGAGCTGCTCGAGTATGAAATTGAGCTCGCGCTCAGGCCTCGTCCTTATGTTCTCAAGGGAGAGTGCGTATGCCGTTATGTATCTTATCCCGGCCTCGCAGGCCCACTGCAGGACCTCGCGCGACTTCTCCAGGCCCCATTTATGGCCCATCCACGGCGCCTTCATGAGCTGCTTGGCGAATCTCCTGTTACCGTCCAGAATGACGCCTATGTGCGTAGGGACTGACATATAATGACTCCTTATTAAAACCTTATATTCGAAATATGATTTAAACTTTTATCGTGAGGCTAGAACAATGTTCGAACTCTGGATACCGGCCTTGATTGCCGCTACTGCCGCCGGGCTGTGGGACCTGAAGACGACGGAGGTGCCGGACGAGATACCGGCGCTCATGATAGCGGCAGGACTCTTCTACTGGGCCATGAATGCCATGGTTTTCGGCATCACCGGGCCGTTTGTCAACTCGGTTATCCTGGGAACTGTTATTCTGGCATTGGGCATATTCCTTTACAAGAGAGGCCAGTGGGGGGCTGCTGACGCCTGGATTCTGGGCTCCATATTTTATATGGTTCCGGACTTCTGGTTCTTTTCCGGATATATAATAAACTTCTTCCTTGTAGCGGTGGCATACATGATAATATATTCCGTCGTATTGGGATTTCGCAGGAAAGGGACGTGGAAGTTCTTCGTCGCCGACGTCAGGAAGACATGGAAGTACATAGCGGCGATACCGGCGGGATTTTTCGTGGTGATGGCTGTGGTATCGGCGGTGTTTTCGGACTTTACGGTCATCATATCGCCGGTATTTGCAGCCGTTCTTGCGCTCATCTCGGCTATGGCCGTCTTCTGGAGGTATGGCGTCGTCGTGGAGAGGCATGTCTTCCGGAAAAAGGTCAGCACCTCGCATCTCAGGCCGGGCGACGTCCTTGACAAAGGCATATGGGTCGGGCTTACCAAGGAAGACATTAAGAAGATTAGGGCGAAGAAAAGATACGTGATAGTGAAGGACGGAATCAGGTTCGTGCCGGTGTTCCCCATAACGCTCGCCGTCACCGTTGTTTTCGGCTCTCTGCTCCCCCTCATCTGAAATGGGTGAACTGCCCGGGCTGTCGCAGGGGGCTTCCGGACAATAGGATTAAATAATTAGTTCCCAAAGTCGTCTTATGCTTGTTAACCTGTTGTATAAAGTGGTGACTTCCAGCGACCTGGAGAAGGAGATAAATGACGTCCTAGGAAGCATGGGATTCGGCAGGAAGTGCGCCTTCATCTGCGACGACAACATCTCCAAAGTCGCGTCAGGCATCTGCTCCTCTGTATCATCAAGCTACGATTTGGACGTGATATGCCCGGAATCGATGGAGAAGAGGCATCTGGAAGAATTCTCCCGCCGCCTTAACTCATACGATTTCATAATAGGCGCCGGCGGCGGCCGCTCCATTGACGCCGCAAAATACACTGCCTTCCTTGCAAAGAAGCCGTGGGTCGCTTTCCCTACCATACTGAGCCACGACGGCGTCGTTTCATCCCGTGCCGTCCTGAACGACAGCGGCTCCAAGGCGTCTGTACAGGCGAAGGAGCCTGCGGCCATAGTGGTCGACCTCAAAATAATAGAGAAGGCGCCTTACAGGTTTCTTGCGGCAGGTGTAGGCGACCTGCTTTCAAACGTATCGGCCGTCGAAGACTGGAAGCTGGCGGCAGCGCGTGGCAAAGAGCCTTTCAGGCCGTTCATATCAAGGCTGTCCTTACTGGCCGCGGACAGCGTCATTGACAGTACGGAGGAAATAAAGTCGGTGAAGAGCGGCGGCATAGAAACCGTGCTGTGGGGACTGATAGCTTCCGGATTTGCAATGAATCTTCACGGCTCGTCGCGGCCGTGCTCCGGAAGCGAGCATAATTTCTCGCATGCACTGGAAGCTCTCGGCGCCGGGGCGCTTCACGGGGAGCAGGTTGCCATTGGAACCCTCGTATCGATGCGCCTGCAGGAAAAGGACTGGGAAAGTATGAGGAATACGATGGAGGGATTCGGCATCCCGGTTACGGCGGAAGGTGTGGGTATCTCGGAAGATATGGCAATCGATGCGCTTCATGATGCAAAAAGCGTCCGCGACCGCTTCACCGTGCTCAACCTTCACGACATGAGCAGGGAGAAATGCAGGAGCATCCTCGAGGAAGTAGGAATCATATGATTGCCGAATGAATATTTAAGCTCTCGTCTGTTATTAAGAATTATGCCGCAAACATACAATGTCATAATAGAAAAAGACGAGGAAGGGTGGTTTGTTTCTGAAGTAGTAGAGCTTCCGGGCTGTCATACGCAGGCCAGGACTAAAAACGAACTTTTGGAAAGGACAAGAGAAGCTATAAAGGCCTATCTGGAAGACGCTGAAGGCGTAGAAGAAAGCGTGAAATTCGTTGAAATGCAGCAAATAAAGGTGTAGCTCTTGAAACTTCCTTCTCTGACAGGAAGGGAACTTGGAAAAATAATTGACAGAATGGGCTTTGTTTACAGCCATACCAGAGGAAGCCATATGGTTTACAAGCACAGCGACGGAAGGCGCACGACAATTCCTTGTCATTCAGGCGAAGAAATAGGAGAAGGTCTGATGAACAAAATTATAAAAAAAGATTTGCAGACGACAAGAGAAGAGTTTTTGAGATACGTTTAATCTAATACTTCGTTAGTCGGGCCACGGGCGCGGCACAAGCTCCTTTATGTCCTTCACTTCATATTTGCCTTTCAGGTTTGCCATAACGACTTTTATCTGCAGCCCGGAGCGCAGCGAGTTCTCCCATATGAGCTGCTTGCATATTCCGCACGGATTGCACAGCTTTCCGCCTTCGGGGTCTTCCTTTCCCACCATTGCTATCGCGACCACTCTCGCGTCCTTGTGGCAGGCGGCGTGCGAGAGCGCGGCCTGCTCGGCATGAAGCGTGAGCGAGGCAGTGTCGGAGTCGTAGTTGCTTGCCGTGTAAATATTTCCTCTGTCTGTAAGAACTGCAGAAGCATAAATATATTTTGTGTCCTTATTTCTTCCGTAGTAGCTGTCCAGCGCGGCTATCGCTTCCTTCACAAGCCTTTCGTAGTTTATCTTCATCGTCTTCCAAACCTCTTCACAACGTCTATTATGCTTTTCACTTTTCGGGCGTCGTCTTCTATGAGCGTGCCTGTCACTATGATGTCGGCTCCTGCAGAAAGCGCGGCTTCGGCGGCCTCGGCCGTGCGTATGCCGCCGCCGACTATCAGAGGAATCCCTATGTTCTTCTTCACCTTTGTTATCATCTCAGCAGGCACCGGTTTGCCGGCTCCCGACCCCGCTTCCAGATACACCATGGACATCCCCATGTACTGCGCCGCGAGCGCGCTCTATCCCGGCCTCCCTGACGGGCACCGCGGCCTCGGACTGCGCCCCGGAAACCCACCACGCATCCTTCGAATTCATGAGCGACATGAAGAATATGGCATCGGCATGGCTCGAGATGCCGTTGACGCCGCCAGGAAAAAGTATGACAGGCACGGAAACAGAGGATTTCACCCCCTTCACGAGCTCGTCAAGGAATTTCTGCCTCACGTTCGTGGAGCCGCCGACCATTATCGCGGAAGTGCCGTATCTCTGCAGTTGGGAGGCGGTCTCGCCCACGGTCTCCGGATTCACCTTGAGCGGGTCGGGGTCTATGAGCGAGAAGTGCATCTTTCCCTTCCTCGCGCCCTTCAGTATGTATTCCCTTACGTTTCGCATTTGGAATTAATGGAAAAAGAGCTTTTAAGCGTTAACTTAAGATGCCTATTGACCTCAGGTAGAGATAAAGTAAAACAAGCAAAATAACTATAGCAGCAAGACGGGGGTCTACTTGACCTTTCTTTTTTTTCTCTTCAATTAAAGAAACTCTCTTATCCAGCTCATGAATAGACTTCATATAATCAACTTTTTCTTCCATCTTTGCAATCTTCTCTACAACTTTATCTACTTGACTTAATTTATCTTTTACATAGTCCGATATAAAATAAATCAGTATAACAAGGAATATTGCTCCAAGAAGAATCAGACTCGAAGAATCGCCTTGTGATGAAAATTGTGTTACAATAGGAATTATACCTACAACAATAACAAGAATTGTTGCAAATTTCTCCCATCTGGAAGGCATTAGTTATCATTCTCTCTAATCCAATAATTCTACTCCACAACAACCGGAAGGCTGTCGCTGAAGGACTTCAGGAGGTAGTAGATTTCGCTGACCTTGCCTTCCAGGGCGCGCATCCGCTTGTTCAGGTGCGTCATGTCCGGCGTTTCAAGCGTGCTTATCTTGTGGTTCAGCTCTATCATGGACTGGCTGAACTCGTCGCGCGTCACGACGGCCGGCAGCCTGCTGTCGACGTGCTTCGCGAACTCGCTGAGCTGCGCAGTCACGAATTTCGTCGATTCCATCTTCATGTCCCTGTCGAAGTTCTCCAAGTGCTCCAGGGCTTTCCTGCTCTGCGCCTCTATGCTCTTCAGGTCCTTTATGCTCATCTCCATCTCGACAAGGCGCTTGTCTATGTCGTCAACATCGCTCCTGACGTCCATGACATCCTGCTCGTCGTCATTTCTGTTCTCCACAGATGTTAGCCTGCGCTCGAAAGTGCTTTCCATCTCGGCCAGGCGCTGGGAAAGCGTCATCATCTCGTCCGTCATCTTCTTCAAGTCAGTTAAGTTGTTTATGTCGGCGGCCTCTTTCTGGACTATCGCCTTTATCTCATCCTGAACGGATTTTCCCGCCTTCTTGTATTCCCCGATATCGCCTATCGCTTCTTCAAGCTCCTTCTTCGTGGCGAAGTCCCTAGTATCATTCCTCTTCAGCTTCGCCTCGAAATCCTCGAACCTTCCCTTTATCTCGCTGAGCGTCCTTGAAAGGTCTTCCTTCCTCTGGAAATGCTTCATCCTGTTCTCCATGTCATCAAGCGCGTCTGCCAGCTTCTTGTATTCCCTGGAGTCGCTCCTGTTTTCCTTCCTGAGCTGCTCCTGCATCTCCTCCATGCCCTCTTTGATGCGCTTCTCGAACTTTTTCGCCGAGCTGTCATCGTGCGATGCCTTCATGTTCTCCAGTATGGAAACGGCATCGCTGACTCTCCCGTCAAGCCTCTTGAACCTGTCCTGGAGCGTCTCGAAGTCCTGCAGCTTGGAGGAAATTATGTCCTGGGCGGTGTTCTTGAGCTTTCCCTCCACGACCTGGAGCCTGAGGTCGACGCTTTTCTTCAGCTCTTCCGCGACCTTCATGCTTTCCGAGTATTCCTTCAGAGCCTTTTCCCTTGGTATGGAATAGATGAGCCCCTCCAGCCTTGAGACCTCCGACTGGAGCTTCTTCTCCATATCGGTCGTCATGGATTCCTCGTGCGGGGCTGATTCGCGTTCGGCGATTTTTTTCTTCAGCTCCTCTATCTCCTCGGAGCCGCCGCCTTTCTTTGCGAGGGCCTCGAGCCTCGAATGCTCCTCCTTCATGTAGTTGGCCAGGAGCTTGAGGGAAGCCTCTATGTCGCCTATCCTCTTCTCGACTTTGACGTTCATGGTGCTCACTTGTTCAGTATTTTCTGCAGGTCCTCAAGGACATTTCCTTTCACGCGGATGGTTTCCTCCTCTTCATCCTTGCGCTTCTTCTGCGGCCTCTCATGCGGCTCTTCGTCACGCACGTGATGCGGGCGTCTTTCGCGGGCTTCTTCATGAACCGGCTTGTCCTCGTAAGACTGGCTTTCATATTCATGCGTCTCCGGAACAGGCTCCGTCTGCCTGACGTTGGATATTTCCTCCTCAATCCTTGTCAGCCTGTCGTCAACGGACGGCGAAACCTTCGGCGTCAGGCCCACGTCTATGTCCTGGCCTACCTTGTCCTTTATCTTCGCCACTTCGAGCTGCATAAGAAGTATAAGGTCCTCCATCTCGAGGAGCCTGTCCTCGACGGGCTCCTCCTGCTTCGGCTGGTTTATGAGCTTCTCGACCTCGAAAAGGCTCAGCTTCATCTTGTTTTCCAGCCTGTTTATGCGCTCTTCTATTTCCTTCAGCTTGTCTTCGAGTCCGGGCATATTGATTATTTGCCCTCCTTCAGTATATATTTGTTTCCGGGAGCCATTTTGCCCATGCCACCCATGCGGCTATGACTATGATGAGGAGGCCCCAGCTCCACACGACCGCATGGACGAACCCATATCCTGCAAGCCCCCATGTGTTCACGTAGAAGAACATGAAGAATATGCGCGCAAGATTGGCGATGAATATGACGGGCACTAAAACCAGCCCGGTCAGCTTCTTCCTCGCGGGAAAGTCGGTGGCCATGACCAGCGCCAGATATGCAAGCACGCTCTTCCAGCCGACGCAGTCAGAGTTTATGAAGCCGCCCCAGCTGCCTCCCTCGACCGGTATTGATATGAGGTATCCGTCGCGCGAGGCGCTTATGCCGGCCGCTGCCAGGAGCTCCATTGTGGCGCCGGCGACGGCGTTCTGCAGCCACGAGAAGTCCGCGCCGACTGCCAGGAGCACGTACAGGGGCACCGCGAATACGTTGAACTTCACGAAGAATAATACTACCCTTTTTTCCCTCTTGTTCAGCCTTATCTTCATGCGTCTAGTTTGGCGGAGCCGGAATTAATAGCCTTTTTATCAGTTCGTCCATTTCCCCCATATGGGCTTCGTAAGTATTGAAGGGGTCGGGCATACAAAAGCCTCCTATGGAGCCCCAATCAATCACGCCCTGAAATTTCGCGTCTTCCGGCAGCCTTCTGACAAACTCGCCCCTGAAATGCGCCCTCGTATTCGACGGCGGCAGGCGCGACGCCCTTTCTATCTCATCCACGCTGAAGCACGTCCTTATGTCGCCCGTTCTTCTCAGCTCATGGTAAAGGCTTCTGCTGGGGTCTATGTTGTGCCATCTCATGTGCGCATCAAACTTGTCCCCGTCATCAAGGCCGTCCAGAATAGCCATCTTGGTTGGCCACTCGAGCTCGCCGGCCAGCGACAACGGCTCATCTTTCAGCGCGTCAAGAACCCTCTCCCATTCATTGAGGTAATATGAAGTTGCCGCATCCGCCCTGCCATAGAAGCGTCTTGCCATATCGAGATAAAGCCTCTGGATTTCGACCGCATGAATGGTGCCGTTATCAGAGATGACGTCCCATTTGAAGTCGGATATGTCGTGAAGCGCCTGTACAGGTTTCTCTAATGTCACCGGAGCACGGGAGCGTTCTTCCGCCATGTCGAGGACCATGCACGT
>JACPAH010000016.1 GCA_016180925.1 Candidatus Aenigmatarchaeota archaeon | reverse complement strand
AAATCTTCGGCCCGTCTGAGGAATGACATAATTACTATTATGTTAAAACGTATAAGAAACTATATTCATATCTTCCCGACGGCCTTTATTATGTCGTTCAGCACCTCTTCAGGCACTCTGTTGCCGTCCACGATGCATGTTTCCGGAAAATAATTCTTCAGAGCCAGGTAGTTCCTCCGTATCTGCTCCAGGCGCTGCTCCTCCTCGAAAAGCTCTATATGGTGCCGCGCCTTCTTTATGCGCTCTATGCATATCCTGGGCTGCGTATCGATGAATATCGTCGCGGCGGGCTTCTTGAATTCCGCGTTGAGCTGCTTGAGCGTCGCCGTCGGCACGGAAAGGCTGCCGTAGACTATGGACGAGAGGATGTACCTGTCGCATATCACTATCTTTCCCTTCTTCAGCGCAGGCTCTATCTCCGTAGACAGGTGGTGAGCCCTGTCGGAGGCGAACAGCATCTGAAGCGTCAGGGGTGTTGTCTTCCACTCCTTCCTGAGGCATGCCTTTATCATGCCGCCAATTAGCCCGTCGGTCGGCTCCTTCGTCAGTAACGCATCCCTTCCCTTGTTCATGAAATAGTTTCTCAGGAGGGTAGACTGCGTAGTGATGCCTGAACCATCTAGCCCTTCGAAAACGATAAACTTTCCTACTGCCATGTTACCACGTTTGTTCTATTATCTTTGATATATAAATTCTTAACTTTCATTATAATCTTTACATGAAAAAGGTTTCTATAATAATCCCAGCGTACAACGAGGAAGGCTCCATATCTGGCATCGTCTCAAAAGCCAGGAAATACGGTAATGTGATTGTTGTAAACGACTGCTCTTCGGACAATACTGCAGCACAGGCAAAAAAGGCTGGCGCCCTGGTAGTCTCGCACAAGGCCAATAGAGGCCTCGGAGGCGCGCTGCGCACAGGCTTTGCAAAGGCGCTTTCAATGAAAGCGGACATCGTCATAACGATGGATGCTGACGGACAGCACCTGCCTGAAAACATACCGCGTTTCCTGGAGAAAATAAACGGGGGGTACGACTTCGTTCTCGGCGAGAGGAATCTCACCAAATATCCGTTCGTGAAGAGGTTCGGCAATTTCTTCCTGAATGCCGCCACCAATTTCATATCAGGCACCAGCGTGAAGGACACTGAAAGCGGATTCCGCGCCTTCCGCTCCGACGCTCTCAGGAAGCTTTTCCTAAAGTCGCATCGTTATGAGATAGCGGTAGAGATAATATTCGAGGTCGGGAGAAACCGCCTTAAGTCATGCAACGTGCCTGTTTCTTCTCCGCTCTACATCAGAGGCGTCGGGATGATGGACGGCATCAGGAATTTTCTCTTCCTCATGCACCGCCGCGACAGGCGCTGGCGCGACTATATACAGGACGCCAAATATGTCCTGAGGAAGTGGCTGTGATCATGCAGCCAGACGTTCGATGAGCTTCTCGCTTTCCCTGAAGCCTTCCTCAAGCCTGTCTGCGAAAAACGCTTTCGTCTTGTCAAACAACGCTTTGTACCTTTCCATGTCGCGATCGAGTATTATCGAAGCCCATTCCGATACTGCATCGCAGAATGCGGTGTCATCTCCCCTGATCCCATTGTCATGCAGTGCCGTATGCACGGATTCCTCAAGCAGTCCACCGTGACGGTAAAGATAATCAACAACCCCGAGCCTGAGAGTGTATGGATCGGTCCCACAGGCTAGATTCTCGTAGGGGTTTATGTTTAATACACACCATGCATCAGCCATTGCCATCGGATTTAGGTGTGTGTTCGGCTTCATGTGAACCGTTTGATTAGCCAACCCGTTTCCTTCAATCATATCATCTCTCAGAAGGGCTCGGGTGCCGCCTTTCTTCAGAATAAAATCCCTGTTCCTTTCTACCCTTTCTCTGAATGCAGACTCATCCCTCCCTGCCAGCTCGAACAACTCAGAGACTGATCTTGCATATTGTGCAACCTGTTCCATTGCAAAGGGGTTCAGTATGGCCAAGCCTCCGTATACATGAGATTTTCCCAAAAGCACCCTAAGGCACATCAGGATTTTAACGTTGTCAATTCCGCCCTTGTAATGCGGGCTTTCCCATGGATATGTGCCTGCATTTTTCCATGCCGTGCCCATGCTTTCATATCCGACATGGGTAACCGCCTGAGTGTCCGCCATAATCTTGTCATGTGTGATGTGATCTGGAATTTCCACGATGTTCGAGCCTAGCCCTCCAAAGGCTTCCAGAACTTCCCTGTAAGCTATGTCGTCAGACCTGTGATTTATCACTGCAGTTTTCTTGCGTCTCATCTTTTCTTTATCAGTGAGTAAGACTGCGGTAGGCTTGAACAAAAAATGTGTCGGAACAACGCTCACTCCATTGGGTAGGTATCTGTCGAAGGCATCGATTTCCGGTGTCTTTACCGATGTCTGCCCTGATACTATAGTTCCCTTTCTTGCCGAGGGGCCATATTGTTCCACTACGCTACCGATCTCCTCTGCAGGAACAGCATATATGGTTAAATCGCTCACCTTTGCGACCGCATTTCCGTCATCCAATATATGGACTCCTGTACCATCCATGTCTCTCTCAAGCTGATATCTTTTTTCCGGCAGGTCGCATCCGCATACTCTGTAGCCTTGTTTTACGAATGCCCTAGCACAGAATTTTCCAACGTCCCCGAGACCGATAATCCCTATGTGCATAGAAGAATGTAAAATTGCAGTCTTCTTAAGTTTCATATATCGTTCGCAAGCCTTGCGCCTTTGCTCTTGAGGAGCGACTTGATGCCGTCTTTTATCGCGACTTTGGGCTCCCAGCCCAGGGCCTTTATCTTTGTTATGTCGGCCTTGCTGCGCTTTATCTCCTTCTTTTCCTGCTCATGCCTGGCATTAGGCTTGTTTCGCGTCATGGCGAATATCATGTCGATGAGGTTGAGTATGCTGGTCTCAACGCCAGTGCCGACGTTGTACACGCCGCTCTTTTCCAGCCCGATGAGTAGGGCGTTCACGGCGTCGTCGACATGGACAAAGTCCCTTGTCTGCAGGCCGTTCCCGAAGACGCGTATTTCCTTGTATTCCGGAATGCGCCCGCAAAATATGTTCACGGCTCCGCCGCCCCTTGGCCCGTAGACATTGAACATCCTGGCTATGAAGGCGTTCCCGCCGGCGGCTTTTTCCGCGCGCAATTTGTTCTTCCCGTAATCGCCTACAGGCTCGCACTTGTCGCTCTCTTTGCACGCGGCCTGGCGCTCGCCGTACACTGCTGCGGATGAGGTGAATATTATCTTCGCATTGCTGTCCTTCGCGGCGTCAAAGACGTTCTTGGCTCCGAGGTAATTTATCTTATAACTCGAGTCCTCGTCTGCTGCCCTGGCGTCGGTCTGGGCCGCAAGATGGAAAACGGCGCCGCATCCGCTGATGGCCGACATTATGTCGTCTTCGTCCCTTATGTCGCCTTTGAAGAACTTTGCCCTGGCGTTGATGTTTTCCTTCCTCCCTGTCGTCATGGAATCTAGTATGTTGACGCTGTGGCCGTCTTTCAGGAGTCTGTCGGCGAGGTTGCTGCCTACGAAGCCCGCGCCGCCTGTGACGAGTATCTTCATAATCCTGTTATGGCTGAAAAGTATATAATATCATCCGATTTTGTAGTGTCTTTTGATGAATCTGGTTTTTGACTCCATGAAATTTCGGTGTTTTTTCAGGTTTATGGTCATTTCCTTTGACTCCGTATTTATGTTTTCCATTGCATTGTCAATATAAGTTGCCAAGGTATCATGGTTTCTAGAAATTTCTTTTTTCGTCAAAGATTTGATTTCCTTTGAAAGACTGTCTATTTCGGATATTATGTTTTCGGCATTCTGCCTTGCTTTTTTCAGGAACATAATTATGCGAAGAACTTTAGTATGAGAACTATTGTGGCAAAGCCTATGCTTATTGCCGCGACATGATGCGGCTTTATCTTGACCTGCTGCTCGACGTCGAAATACTGTATGAGGCCCGCGCCGCTCTGCGGCATATACCTCTTTTCCTTCTCGCTCATACCAATAATTCCGGAAAAGCATATTTAAAGGCTTCACGAATCGGTATATCGGTACGAGCTGCGCTGGCATAGGAATGGAGCTATAATTATATAGCCAGATGCCCATTATTTATATCATGCGCAGTCAGTCCTCTGCCGGCCCGGCTCTGCGTTTTCGCAGTTCCCGTTTCAGGTTCGCCGCAAACTATCTTCTGGCCGCCGTTCTGCTGGCTGCAAGCATCGCGGTCTACGTCCTTGGATATTCACCGGCTGTGTACGCATTCTTTGTGGGGCTTGCCGTTTTCATGCTCATCGTCAGCGAGATGAAGATAAGGTCCGACAGCATCGAGCTGATGCAGGATGCCATAACCGTGGAGCTCGGCCTGCTCTCGAAGAAAACAAGGAAAATCAATTACCACAGCATCTCGGAAATCGACGTGAAGCAGTCGTTCCTGCAGCGTCTGGTGGGCTATGGCGACATGGAAATTGTGGTGCTTGGCGCGCATCTCCACCAGAACATATCCCACCACTTTGCCGGCAAGGGCGACATAACGCTGGGCTCGCCTGACCAGTCAGCGCGCGGCATAGTCCTGAAGAACTTCCAGAACGTCAGGAGAATAGAAAGCGAAATACTCTCCAGGGCCAGGGAAAAGCACCGCCGCGGGAAGCGCTAGTTCATCGACGGCGCGTTCCTTCCGCCGGTTCTCTCGCTTATCAGGAATGAAAGCCTTGATTTGCCGTATGTCGTGTCAAGCTCGGCGTAATATTTGACGCCGCCGAATGCCCCCAGCATCCCGTATTCTCTTTTCGTGTATACCCTGCCTTCGTAATGCTCTGACATCACATATCTTTCGTCCTCTTCTGAAAGGTACATGCCGGTAGCTTCGCAAAGAATCCTGAATCTTTCAAGTTCCGGAAGGCGCGAGTCTGTAGTCAGGTAAGAGACGCCCCATCTTGCACCATTGATTTCCTGGTCAAACATTCTTCCTGCTTCTCGGAAAAGTATTTAAGAAACAGTCACCCTGAAGTGTGGCCGAACTTTATCTGCACCTGGCCGGGGCCTAGGGATGCCTCAGTCCTGTATATGAGCCATATGAAATCAACTCTTGCCGCGCCTTCCTCTATCGGACCGTCGCCGACGCCGTCGTTCCACCCGTTGAGGACTATTTTCCGCGTAGGTCCATAGGGATTCGTGTCCCATTTCGCCCAGTCCGAATCCTCTATGTTTTTTGTTTCCCATCTTCCATTAGAGGAGCCGAATTCCCAGGTCCCGCCGGCATTGATATACAGCAGCCTGGTGCTCGCCGTGTCAAGATAGTTGTTGCCGCCAGAATCGTAGTAAATTGCCTCGGAGTAGGCGCGCCACCTGCCGACCACATTGTCAGTTGATGTTGTAGTTTTGGTTGTCGTATCCGTTGCTTCTGGATTTGGAGTTTCCTGAGTCACGGAAGGTATAGGATTTATCCTGAACGAGTCCATCATGTCACCTACGGTATTGCTGTAAAGTGCGGATTTCTCAGACTCGGATGTGTAAGTCAATATATATGATATGTCGTCCTTTATCGTCCATACCTGCAGGAACCGGAGCCTGCCGTATGTTCCGTCTGCGGTATAAATTACTCCCATTGCCGGGTTTCCGTCAAGTGTCGTGCTTGCAGTCTCCTCGAGCTCCATGTTTTGCAGCGTGTCCGCTATATGCTGCACTGCAAGACTGCTGTAAGTTTCCAGGTCCATGTCCTGCCCCGACAGGTCGTTCATCACGAGATTAACGCTTTCCCTGAACCTGTCGCTTTCGCTTTCCGCCGGGGACATGAACGCGACCACGATGCCCTCGGCCTCCTCGTTCACATCCCATCCATTGGGGTACTTCATCTCCATGCCGTAATCCTGGTTCGAATAGACAAGATATTTGGCGCTCGCCTCCGACGAATCCTGAGAAACGCACCCGCTTGCAGCGATGACGATAACAAAAGAAATAAAAAGAATGAAGCCATTTTTCATAGAAGTCTAAATAATAATTGACATGGACGGTTTATAAAGATTAACATAAGTGCGCCAAAGAAAAACAAAACATTTTCTTTATACGTAAGCAATGACTGCGGAGGCGACCAGCAGCACGACAAGATAATGAAGAACATTCAGCGCATATAGCTTGGTCGGTTTGCCTTCCCACAGGACCTGGCCAAGCATTGTTGCTGCGAAGAAGCCCAGCCATATCATGAATCCTGTCATTAGGGCATCTGCAAATACTGTTGCTTGTGTGGCCGCAAGCATATATGCGAGCACGTATGTCATGACGACGGTTGCAATGAAACCTACAACCATCTTTCCTGCCATCCCTTCTTTCTTCATGTTCTTGGGATCCAGCTTCATGAGGCGCATCCAAGCCTTGCCGAAAAGCGGGCCATACCATACGAACCCTACTATGTAGCCCACTATCGCAGCTGCCAATACAGCAACAGGGTTTATGGCTACGATGGGTAATGCCATTCTATCACCTAATAATAATTATCCAGACCGAAATATAAATATAATTGTGACCCTGCGGAGAGCAAAGTCCTCAAAAATCTGAAGATTTTTGGGATGTCAAAAACCTGAAAGGTTTTTGCACACTCTCCGATGTCCTGAAGAACATTAATGTGACCCTGCGGAGAGCAAAGCTCTCCGAGGTCTTGGAGAACATGCGTTCTCCACAGACTGCCATAGCCCGCCTTCTGTAAGCCTTCACTCGATGCGCCTTGCGCATGTCACGAACAGGCTTCTTGACATTCGTCTATGCGTTAAACCTCCAGAAGCACAAAGTGCTTCTGATGTGCATTCGCCTTGCACCCTGTGCACACGGACCGTTTAATCCGGCCTCGGGCTTTCGCCTGATGGGCATTCCTCATCTATAACGGCATGAGCCGTTCTCGGTATGCAGCCGGTGTCGTTTCTGTTTCCGTTGTCTGGCATTCCTGCCAGGCGCCCGTGCGCGCACATCTCCTTGCGGAAGGGTGGGCAGAGCTTCCTCCCCGGCAGTTCCGAAGTTCGTCAGGATGTCCCTGCTAGAGGGCATCCGGCCTTCCTGCAGAGTCCGCCAGGGGCAGTCAATTGGCAGGTCACATGAAAGTATTGGAGAACAAGCTAATAAACCTTGCTCAAGATACCCGGCGTCATAGCTTTCTCTGCCGGCTGTATCTGTCATATCTATGCTTCTTTGCCGCAGAAACCGCAGAACGATATGCCTCTGGCTCTGATTACATAGCCCCTGAAGCCGTTACCGCAGTTGTGTAGCTTTTTCTTCATTCGACACACCCCAAGATGCTAAATCTGACCAATAAAAATTTTGCAGTAAAAGACCGTCAAATCAGATTCATTATATGTTCTGGACTATATATAAACTTTTCTATGGGTTGGAATATAATATAGAAAAGTGGGTTTTTAGTGGGATGTTTATGACCAGTAGATAGTTAATTTTGCATAGATCCGTCTAGCCATTTTACATATGTACAGAAAGCAAAGCTTTCTGACATCCCAAAGGAATGGGGTTCCTTTGCAGATGAAAATGCAATTTTCAGGTCCGGTCGATTTCTCGAGGGAAGCGCGCAGCTTCCCAACGTTAAAGGTTAGCATTGGTTTAGGAGACAATGGGCTGAATACCTCGCCGAAGCTCGGTAATTACACCCCTGTTCCATGACTGGTCGTCTTGCCAGCACCGATTGCCTATTTTCGAGAGCCGCTTCGAGCTTAGATGCCTTCAGCTCTAATCGGCGTACGGCGTAGCTACCCAGCGCTGCCCTGTCGGACAACTGGTACACAAGAGGCCGCAGAAGGATGTTCCTTTCGTACTTATCCTTCTTTTCCCTCAGGCAATAACACCTCCAGCAGATATAGACCAAACTGGCTCACACCGTTCTGAACCCAGCTAAGGTGCCCTTTTAATCTGTGAACTCCAGCACCCTTGGCTGCTGCTGCACAGCCAATCTCTAGCTAAAAAATCGTGATTTATTAGCTTGGAGAGGGCCAGCCGACAGCGACGCCGCAACACGCGGGGTCGATTTGTCCTCCGGGTTCTTCGTTTGTCTATGTCTGCAAAGACCTTATCATCTGCAGAGAACGGAGTTCTCTGAGATCCTGAAGGAATTATATTCCTTCGAGGATGATACTAACGCTGTTTTTCATTTCCAGCAATAGCTAAATCTAACAGTTGAGGGTAACATGATGTTGGTGGTACTTTGTAGACACCGAGGTACTACAGATCGCGCCGAAGCGCTCTCCAATTCACCCCGTAATGTCGAAGAACACGGACAAGAACTCTCGCCCGCTACGACACCATTATAGGGGGAAATCAATCCATAAAGACCGTATTCATAGCTATATCTAATCGAGAATTGCGACTAGAACAAGCTTAGAATGGGTCTGTGTATCCCGGGATTGAAATCCTATCCCCGGGGTAGCTTTTCTCATACCACAGACAGCCATCTAGGCCGAACTGCGTCTCGCTAACTCACGCTTTCGCGGTTGGACACTATTATGTTAAGAGTCCAATCAACCCGACTTTTGCGTTTGCACTCTTCCTTCCGATTTCTGACCGGAATGAGTCGAGCTAACCTCGGCTATATCCAAGGACATTAATTAGTTCATTTTCTGTTTTTACGATATTGGCAAATGAATTCTCGAAATATTTCGCCATATTAGGATAAGTGTATATGACAACTGTAAATCCGTTATCAGCGAATAGTTTTATTTTGTCTTTGGTTCTTTCTATATGCGGCTTCCATTCCAAACCAACCACTTCTATTATGGTTTTATTATTCAGAAAAAAATCAGGATAAAAACCAAATAATCTTTTTTCATATTGGAATTGAATTCCATTGGAAACCAAAATTTTTGCAACTTCCACTTCTTTTGCGCTTCGATAATTTTTTCCATTGAATTTGATTTTATATCTGAAAGATTTTCTGAACATTTTTTTATATCTTCTTTCAAGCTCTTCTTTGTTTGCTGTTGCTATAGATTTTCTTCCTCCTAATCTGCCCATCTCTCTATAAAAATCTGGGCCAAATTTGTTTTTCAAGGAATTTTCCAAAGATTGTCGCCATTTTTTGTGGATTATAGGATCTTCCAATGTTTTACGAAGCTTTTTCATGCTTCTTTTTCCTGTTATTTCTGCCCAATTGAGTCCATATTTACGTTTTAGAGTCTCTATTCCTTTTTTTGAAATTTTAGAATAGAATTTTCTCATATCAACTACTTTGTAGTTTTGTTCATGCAATTTTATTGGGAATTCTCTCGTCCACCTGTCAATTTCTTCTTTTGGAATGCCTCTGGCTCCATTGACATATAGTCTTAGCCTCCCTACCGGAATTTTCAACTTTATTGACAGTTCCAGATAGGTTTTGCATCCAGCTTTTAGCTTCATTTCAAGGAAGAACTTTTTCCTCTTTTGTTTGCTATTGAACCAAATTCTAAACGCAGTGGTCATACTAATTTATTGTCCATCATAGTATATAACCTTAGAGGGCCTTTGATATTCAGTCAAGCATCCGCATGCACGTATGCTTGATATCTTTTCAAAGGCGTACCGCCCCAGTCAAACTGCCTATCTGTTGATGTCTACCTTTCGGTATAAGCAGTATAGATGAAAAAGGGTAGTGTTACAATCAGCGATAGCGCACTTCGTGCGCAGTCTTTGCTGGCTCCACTCTCTCTTGCGAGAAAGCTTCGACACCTCCTACCTACGCTCTACAGTCCCTTCCATACTACAACAACAAACTGCAGTAAAGCTAACCGCTGGGGCAAGGAGTACCTAAATATATTCTGACAGCCTGTAGACTAAGCTAAATATAATTAAGCTCTTTGTCCTCCTTAGCCCCATCCACGGGGTCTACTCATTGGGTCGGAAGAATTGAAGTATTTCAAGTCTCTCGTACGTCGTTGTCTTTGGATGGCAGAATCCAAATTTTTTCCATACTAAATATTTTGTTAATTGTTTTGGATTAGAAAACCCTATAAAATGCATCCACTCTTCTAGTTGTCTTTTGCCGTATATGTTAATATGGTGTTCAACAAGAAATTTTTGGTTTCTTTCTCTTTGCACATCAACCCTGATATTAACCTTAAAGCCCATTTCATTCAAATATAGTGCTAAATTTTGAATCAATGGTTTGTTGTTCATTACGCAACTTATTACGGGTTCTGAATACTTTCCTTTCTCATTTTTGGTAAAATAAAGTGAAAAGTCTGTATCCCCAATACCTCGTATACATTTCGCAAGAAGTGTTTTATCCAATCTTACAAAATATGGCAAGTCTGTGATGCATTTTTTACCTACAGACATTCCAATATCTTGTTTGAAAGTTGCAATGGCTTTCGAACAAACATTTAAAACACATTTGTTAGAATCCGAACATTTTCTTGCTATTACATTCTTGTTATATAATTTTTTTATAATCCGTGGCAAGAACTCGGAGATAAAAATCCAGTCGTCTTCTCCATGCCCGTAATATCTAACGGAATGTGTTCCATATTTTGTTATATGTAATGAACCATCGCCAATGTGCACACCAGTTTCGTAGGCAAGCAGTGGATCATTTAATAGCGGCAATTCAATTCCTTCTCTCCTATCATTCTCGCTAAGTTTTATGAGCGGTTTCATATCCCTTTATTGATTGATAGGCTATAAACCGCTTTGCCAAGAGCGCCTGAAAAGTGAAAAGTGGTCAACTCTTCCGATTTCCCACTGGAGGTCTCTGGCCTAATCACCAGAACAATGGTTTCGCCTGGGTCCACTTCGGGACAGTTTCCATCTGGTTAATCCATCATGCAGGCCAATATTTAGTTGGCAAGGGATTACGCTACCTTAAGACCCTCATCACCGAAAGAAACACTTATTATCTATTTTGACGTGTTTCAGTCTAGAGTTAGGGCCGGCCTACAGCGGGGCTTAGACCGGTTGGAACCAGTTTTAACACACCGCTAGTGGCCACGACTCACCGGCTATACAAGACCTTTCGATTTAGCAGCCGGCTACGTTTATCAACCGGAAAGAGATGACATATACTGCTACGGACTGGCTCTTTCGAGTGGTAGCAATAGCAGTTTTTGATAACAGCTCTTCCTGTTTGTTAAACAGTCCGATGGAACTTGTCACTGCGACCTGCTTGTCACCAAGCAGGCATCCCTTATACCGAAGATACGGGACTATTTTGCCGAATTCCCTAAAGTGGATTCTCCAGAACACCTTCGCCTTTTTCTGTTCGAAGAATAGAAAGTTAAGAGTGCTATAGCTACTCTTCGAATCTCAGCGAGGGGCACCTGTGTCGGTTATACTCTGTTTAGAGCCGTAACTCTAAAACATCTGAGTACGAACTGACAATGCTATGCCTGCATCAAGTTTTCATGGGCTCCAGGAATCACCCAAACCCGGCATACACCAGGCCATTCGTACATTCTCCAAGTTCTCGCCATTACAGCACTCCCTCGGATTAAGTACTTAGACACGAAGACAATCGTGCTTGGGATGTCCCGAAGCGTTCAAGATACAGAACGCATTGTCAGGTTGGAGAATATTAACTCCATTCCCTGATTCCCGATGCTCTTCCTAAGACATCGGTTAGGATCGACTTACCCCCAGCAGATAAGCTTTACTGGGGAACCCTTGCCCCTCAGGCGGTCAGGATTTTCGCCTGACTCGTATGCTACTCCCGGCAGGATCTTCATTTCTGCGCGGTCCACGCCCCCTCACGGGGACGCTTCTGCCCACGCAGGACGCCTCTCTATCACACACTGCAAGCAGTGTGTCCGCAGTATCGGTGGCTGATTTAGCCCCGTCCATTTTTAGCGCCCAAAACTTCGGTGGGTCCGTTATATCGTGAAGCCCTTTTTCATAATATATTTCTTTTTTCCCAAGGCTTTTTTCTTTCAAAGAAAAAAGGCTTTTACACGTTGTTTAAAGGATGGCTGCTTCTAAGCCAACCTTCCCACTGTCTAAAGTTTTAGACCGCTTTCGATACACTTAATCAGCACTAAGGGACCTTAACTGCAGTCTGGGTTCTTTCCCTTTCGGATATCAAAATTACTCCAGATACCCTCACTCCCGGCGACTATGCTAGTGGATTCGGAGTTTGACAAAACAGTTGGGGATCTCTCCCCTTGGCTGTTTAATCAGTGCTCTACCCCACCAGCTTAACTCGCCGAGGCTGCACTTAGATGCATCTCGAGAGGAACCAGCTTTGGTCTCTTCGGAGCGGCATGACAGACAAAAGAGCATTAATTCTGTTTGATTTCAGGAATGGTTGAAATTCATTTGCAAATTTTCTTATCCCCTCGGAAGATTGTATGTATAATGCATAGCATTTTCTTCCTCTCTGGAGATTTATTGAATTCCTTATTCCTTTTTCGTTCAAAACATTGGAGATGAAATTCAGAGATTCTAAGTCATTTTGATGGAAAGATATTTTCTTTTTTCCAGTTTTCTCGTATGTCTTAACGCTTGTACAGTAGCCTTCTGCGTCGAAGAATCCCTCGATATAAGGTTTCCACAAGTCTTTGTTTTTCACTATATTTTTAGGGACCTTGTGGATATCATCTATCTCTTTCTCAATAAATGTAAAGAGTTTTTTTGAGAATACCCTAAGTTCGAAATAGATTCCTCTGAATCTTCTAATCTTGGATTTACACTGAAAGTTGTTTTCGATAATTTTTTGAATGTGTTCAAGCCATTTGATATCTTTCTGGGCGATGCCCACAAGATACTGGCCCTTATCGATGTATCCATCTCTCAATGACCCAAGGAAATAGGCTACTTCACTATTCAATTGCATAGGACAGTTTTGCTTTCCTTTTTGAAAAGCATTTGCCTAGAGCACTTGAAAAGTGAAAAGTCGTCTGCGAAGGCCTATGGTAGTCGAATCGTGACCTGTCGTAAAGACAGGCTTGTTCCTGGCAGTTTTTCTGCCCGAAAAGCACACCTACCACACAGCCTTGCTTTTTTGCCACTCTCAAAGATATTACCAGATTCGATTGGCTTTTCACCCCTAGTCCTAGGTCACCCGAAAGGTTTGTACTTCTAGCAAAAACATAGGTGACTTCGTCCAGTGAATGTAGGTTATTGTTTAAGATTCACTAGTTGACACCAATATGGCTCTTACTAAAATTGTACCATAACCGGTAACGAGCCTCCACTCTGCTTTCGCAAAGCTTCACTCTGCCAAGGACTAGATCATCTGGTTTCGGGTCTTTATCCCGTGACTTCCGCGTTTTCGCACGGTGCGCCTCGTTGCCTGCGCGCAATCGCTTTCGCTGCGGCTGCCCCCAGAAGGGTTAGCCTTGCCACGAGAAAAAACTCCCTGCCCCGTTTATTTCGTCAAGAGAAACGATTTTATTTTGGCATTTTTAACAGCTACAAATGCTTTTACGTCTCTCAAGAATTCGAAACGGACGGCGGATTCTTCCATCTTGCGATGGCCTTACCCGCCTAACTATAGCTACCTGGGTTCAGACTCTTTTCAACGCCTTTTACGGCTACTTTTCAACGTTCAGTCGCCTTACTAATACGCTATCGGACTCGATTCAGTATTTAGAATTGGGTCTAGATGCGACCCGTGTTCTGGCTCCAAATCCAAGGAACCATACTCTGGATACCCGGTATCAACTTTCCCGCCTTCTCCTACGAGGCTGTCACTCTGTAATGCGCTTCTTTCCAGAAGACTTCGGATATGCGGGTTAAGCCAAGCCCGGGTCCAAACACCACATTGCTGCCGCATTTCTGCGGAGCTTCGGTTTGTTCTGTTCCCTTTTTACTCGCCGTTACTAAGGGAATCGCTTTTGCTTTCTTTTCCTGCCCTTACTAGAATGCTTTGATTCTGGGCGTTCGCCTTCGCAACTTGCGTCGCGAATTATTGGGATGTCCCATTCGGCAATCCCCGGTTCGAAGACTGCATGCGTCTTCCCGGGGCTTTTCGCAGCTTGCCACGACCTTCAGTCGCCAATCGAGCCAAGCCATCCACCAGATAGCATGGGAGCTAACTATCTTTGTTCCGGACCTGTAATTGCATCATCAGAATACTGGCGCGATTAGGCAAGCGCCCTTTCTTAGCACTTCGCCAGAACAGCGTTCGCTGCCTGGGTGCAACTTGCTCAAGGAAGCCTTGCTTCTTCGAGGAGGGCACGAATAGGTTGTTTCACCGAGCTAAACAGAATCAGCAGATATAATGATCGAACTACATACGCTACAAGCAACGCATTCTCTCACGATACATTGCCGACTCTGAACAGCCTGTAATTCATGCCTAACGACGCTTTCACGCCGAGTAAAAGTGTGCAGGACCGTGACCCCACAACAGCTATACTACAATCAAAAAAGCTTATAAAGGTTATCTGAAAATCACTAAGTCCTGTAATCAGCTGAATTCTATCACTATTTCATCCTTGTCTTTTGGTATATAATTCTCAAACTCAAAGCTCTGCCTTCCGTTGACAAACATCTTCACAGTTCCGGTTTCATCATTGCAATGGTCCATAATGCAGGTATCATTGAATGTTTTTCTCCATACTATCTCAAAAAAATATCGCAGTGGCATGTTCTCGGGTGTCGGATTGCTGTTTTCATAGTGCAGTTCCCCTGTCAAATCGTGCGTATGTATTGGCTGATGCACTCCTATGGTGCCAAGATTCGCCGGTATTGTCTGTTTCTGGCCTTTAATTATAACCTCTAATGTCGGATGCCAGTGTATCGGAAAATTCGGGATTTTTGAAGCAGAAATGAATTCGGTTGTGGCTTGTTCTGTAGAAGGCTGTGAAGAAATGAATATGAATGCCGCAGCGGCTATAATCAGCGGAATAGTTACATATATGACCCTTTTGATTTTTTTTCCTTTCATTATCCTCCTTCTTTCCATATTCTTCTGGTTTTCTCTTTCCTGCTTTTTCAACTGCCTTATTTCATGCTTTGACTGTTGTATGCCTGCGCCATGCTCGTCTCTGTTGTGCTGCTGCAGGCTCTCTTCAGAATCAAAATTTTTCTGGCATCTCTCGCATCTGAATTCAGTCATTTTTAAACGCACCCAGATATCTAAGCGTGAAAAGCATCATGAGTATTGCAGCCAGATTTATTACCCAACTGAACTGGGCGAAGGCTGCTGTGAGGCTTGCCGGCAGGAACAGTGCACCCAAAGACGCGCATGCAGGACACTGAGAAACCATTGATAATCCGAACGTGCCGCCGGAGCCGGCGCCTATGCCCGCTGCCTTCATGCCAACGGCGCATGTTTTAGGTTGTTTCCATAAATAAACCTGATAAGCAAGCGTCATGCCGAAAAGCGCCGAAAACATGGGAAACAATATAGCGTTGTGCCATGGAAGGACAGCAAGCCAGATATCTATATTTTCTATTATTCCAAGAACTTGGGTATACACATAGAACAATGACATTGCGATAGAAGAGGCGGCTGCCAGTAGAAGATATTTTCTAATTTTCAATACTTCTATCAGTCTCATATGCCTCACTAGAGCTCAAGCGGATAATTCCTGGTCGATAACCTGTTTTATTATTGAGTAAGGCTGAGCACCTACAAGCTCTATATAGCCGTTTTGCGGGCTTCCGATGTAGAAAGTTGGTGTGCCACTAACACCTGCCTGGACTCCGTCCTGGAAATCCTTGCTTACTTCAGCATCATACTTGTTGCTGTCCAGGCACTGGTTGAACTGCTGCGTATCCAGGCCGATGTCGGATGCCCATTTCTTGAGGTCGTCAACGCCTAACTGGACTGTCCCCTCTCCCTGCTTGTTCTGCTCATCAAAAATTTTGTCGTGGTACTCCTTCCATTTGCCCTGCTCGTCGGCACATTCGGCCGCTGCAGCAGCCGGTCTTGCTCCAGGATGGATGGAATCAAGCGGGAAGTCCCTGTAAACGAACAGAATCTTCCCCGTATCTATGTAATCCTTTTCCAGTTGGGGAAGAGTCTGTATATAGAATCTCCTGCAGAACGGGCACTGGAAGTCACTGAACTCTATAACCATGACTTTTGCGTTTCTGTCGCCAAGCTGCGGGTCGTCATCAAGGGATACTTGAATGCGGCTTGATACAGCAGCTTCCTGTCCAATCTGCGGTTGTAGCGAGGGCTGCTGCGCAACAACAGCCCCCGATGAATTATTAACACCTGTAAAATATCCTCCTGTAAAGGAAACGACGGCAATCAATGTTATTGCCACGTAAGTGATTATTCTCATGGTGGATTTCTTTATGATAATAGTGTCGTTATCGCCCATTTTATCACTTTAGATTTACATATTTTGTAATACTTAATAGTATTTCCTGTATAAATACCTATCGGTTGGTTTTTGATTACACAAGTTGTAAATGTTTTAATAGAAGCTCTAGTAATAACTTGATATATGGTAGCAATTACAAAGGTCAACCTGAAAAAGAAAAACCTGGGAATTCTGAGCCCGCTGGAAGATGATGTCATAAGAATACTCTGGAAAAACGGCGGCGGAATGAAAGTCCGTGATATTCATTTCATTCTTAAAAAAAACGGGACTGCCCTCACGAGCGTGGCTGTCATCCTAGACAGGCTTTACCAGAAAGGTATGGTTTCAAGAAATATATCTGTCGGGAGGGGAGGGGAATTCTACATTTATCATGCAAAATCGAGGGAAATAATCGAGAAAACAATAACAGAAAAGACGGTAAATGGCCTCATAGAAAAATTCGGGAAGAATGCGATAAGCTATTTTCATGAGAGATTTTCAAAGGGTGATTGATTGCCGCTGAATACGCTTATGACGACTCCGACATGCTTCCAGGCATATTCGCTTGTTAGCTATGACAAGATTATAATAAGTGCTGTATTCTTGATGATTTCCGTTATGTCAATTTTCATTCTTAAAAAATACAGCCTGTCGCCAAAAATGAAGATATTGGCGATTTATTCGCATCTGTTGTTCCTGTTTTTCCCTGTATTCATTCTGAGCACGCACACTGTATGCGGAACGCTCTGCATGAGCTGCTACAACAACCTGCCGGCATTGGTTGCCTATGCCCTGCCGTCCGCGACCATGGCGACTGCTGTGACAGGATTTTTCTTCCTGCCGGCATTGCTCCGTCTGAATGGCAACAGAAAATTCAGAAACAGGTGGATTGAGAATTTTCTCTGGGGCCGCGGATTATGGGAGAAGATCTATACCATAGACAGCGCAAAACCCGTCGCATTTTCATTCAGGGGGTTCAGGTCAGCCATATTCATATCGATGGGTATGCAGGAGATATTGAATAAAAGGGAGCTTGAAGCCGTCATACTCCATGAAATCGCCCATATAAGGCAGCATTCATCAATGCTCAAGATTTCAAATTTCGTATTCCGCATTTTTTCCCCTTTTTATATTATAGCAGGATTTCATCACGAAAACAAACGGGAGGAAATGGAGGCGGACAATTTCGCGATGAAAATCCAAGGAACCCGGAAATATATAAAATCATCCAAAAAGAAGGTATCCGATTTTTACAATCACAAATAGAAATTCTTGAGGTGATATGGTTGATCAAAAAGAACGCCAAAGGTGGAAAGGATTATTATATATGCGAAATTTGCGGTTTTGAATATTCAGAAAAACAATGGGCGGAAAAGTGCCAGAACTGGTGCAAAGACCATAACAGCTGCAATTTGATTATAACAAAGCATGCCGTTAAAGTATAAAATAAAGATATTCCCGACAGGATTTGACGTACGATGGACTGAAGGCCGAGCGCTTTTGAAATCCGACTGGGGGATATAAGTTATATATCATGTGATATGAAATAAAGCCTTCCGTGTGCGGTTTCCTTCCTCTGTGGGGTTTTGTCAAATTTGTGAAGAACCAGCAGTATCCCCGCTCGGCAATAGAAATGACGCTTGTGACGCAACTTGCCACCTACTCCAATATTTTTCTAACAGCATCATATTTTATCTGCTGAACGTATTAGACTCCGCCAGTCTGAGCAAAGGCAAAACTGCTTTTCTTACTTTCTGACCATCGAGCGTTAATGAATATTCAACGCGCGGCGGCCTTTCTGCAAACGCTTTGCGCTCTACAAGATCATACTTTTCAAGCTCTCGCAGCCTTTCAGACAGCGTCTTCTGCGTTATGCCATCCAGCCTTCTTAGCAAGTCGTTAAACCTCAGGTTGCCGAAATTTCCGATAGTCACTATTATGCTCAGTGTCCACTTCCTGCTCAGGAAGGCTGATGCCTGTTCCAGAGGCCTTGGACAATAGCCATTGCCTTTCATCTTGCAAAAATCGATTGACGTCTTCGGCGTCTGTCTGCCTTTAGTTACCGCACGTAAACCGGTTTCTGCCATGAAACTGACCACCTTATATTCCACTTTCCGTATTAGTATACAAAAGAAACTATTAAAGTTGTGATTTTATGAAACGCAAAAAAGCGGGCATAGCGCAGGCTTGTTCATGCTGCACATCCGTTGTGTGCATGGCGCAGATGGGAACCGCAGCAGTTGCAGGAGGCGCGTCTATGGGAGTTATGGGCGCTGCGGCTTCAAGTTCAGTTCCTCTATTGACTGTTGCGTTTCAAGCCGCGGGCCTGGGTTTTCTTCTTGCTCTGCCAGCAAGCTTTTATCAGATACTTCTGGTTGTGGTGCTCGGCTTTACGATGATTTCGTCTTATTTCTCCTATACATTTCACAAAAATCCAGGACCATTTGGACTTGTAGTTTTCAGCTCAATCCTGCTTTACAGCAGCATTTACCTGCTTATGTCCGAGCCGCTTTACTGGGCTGCATTTGTCCTTATGCTATTATCTGCAGCATGGAGCTACAAGGCTGTAAAGAGAAAAAGTAACATTGCGCCTCATGCTAAACCTGTAAATCAAGTTGGCACTTACATCGTGTTTCTTGCGATATTAATCATAATTGCAATAACAGGCTATGTGAGCTTCCTTGCATTTGCGCAAAACATGGCCGTATTAGGTGCGTTGCCGCTTGTTATTGTTGCGATATTTGCCGGCTTGGCGACGTTCTTCTCGCCGTGCTCTTTTGGCTTGTTGCCTGCCTACCTCTCGCTATACGGAAAAGGAAAGCAAAATCATAAAGGAGCCATTTTCAAAAATGGAATTTCTGCATCAGCAGGGTTGATTACATTCAACATACTGCTTGGCATAATTATTGCACTTATCGGACTTGGAATAGGATCCTCCTTTTCTATCGCAGCTGGTGGCCAGCTGGCAGGCATCACTTTAACAATAAGAGCTATAATAGGTAGCATTTTGGTTGCCCTTGGTGTAATGCAGTTTTTTCATATTTCGGTACAAGGAAAGCTGTTCAAAGGCGTAAGCCAGAAATTCGCTTCCGGCAAGAAATGGTATTCAAATTATTTTTTCTACGGTTTCGGGTACAATTTAGGGAACGTTGGCTGCACCGGCCCTATAATGGCGGGACTTATTATTCTCGCGCTGGCAAGCGGGTTTAATGCCGCATTGCTTGCGTTTGTTGTTTATTCCCTGACAATGGCGGCATTGATGCTGGCAGTTTCGCTTCTTGTCGGCTCTGCAAAAATTAGTTTCCTCCAAGAATCAAGCCATAAAATAATGAGATTGTCTGCTGTCATTCTTGCGCTCACAGGCCTGTTCATTTTAGGCACGGTGGTTTTTGCACAGCAATTTGCAGGCTTGTTCTTCCCATAATTTTACGTCTGTACTATTTTTTCGTGACAGTGTGCTTGATAATTTCCAGGTTGCATGACTGATGCTCAGCGCACCATTTTCTGCATTTTTCAGCTATAGATTTATCTTTGTAAAACATGCCGCATTCACTGCACTGAAAAAGCTCTGTTTTCATATTTTAGCCTCTGGACAACGCCTATCCCTTCCATCTCAGTTTTCCTTAGAAACCGCATCATCTCAACCTTGTTGCCCTGCGTAGTGTCCCAATACTCTATCCTGCTCACTTCCTTGAGGAACTTCCCCTTCGTATTGTAGATGTCCCATTCAGAGGGGACCTGCCATCTACTTGTTATGGACCGAGGGGGACTCGAACCCCCAGCCTCCTGCTTTCCCGAGAGAAGGGATATCCCGGGGGACTCGAACCCCCAGCCTCCTGCTTTCCCGAGAGAAGGGATATCCCTTCTCTAAGGGTTTACTCATCCCTTATTGAAGAAATATTATTTCCCCTCACAATGCAAAGCAGGCGATCTTCCAGTTGATCTATCGGCCCGTAAGCAGAAATTGGAGTTCAATAATTTAAAGGATACTATAGCCGCTTATTTTCTCGCATCCGTCGCGGCTTTCGCAACCGCGTCGGCTATATCCTTGACGTACCCCTTTTCCGTGGCGTGCGGCAGTATCTTGTCTTTGGCTGGCTTCACCGAGCGCGCCAGCGCATGGGCCGCCGCTATCTTCATTTCATCCGTTATCCTCGTTGCCTTGGCGTCGAGAGCGCCCCTGAAGACGCCCGGAAACGCCAGCACGTTGTTTATCTGGTTCGGGAAGTCGCTGCGTCCCGTCCCTACAATAGATGCGCCTGCATCCAGTGCATCCTGGGGCATTATTTCCGGCACGGGGTTGGCCATCGCAAATATTATCGGCCCGTCCGCCATACTCTTCACCATCTCATTGGTGAGCGCTCCGGCCACCGAGAGCCCTATGAAGACGTCGGCACCCTTCACGGCTTCCGTAAGCCCTCCGGACAGGCCTCTTTTGTTGGTGAATTTCACTATCTCCTGTTTGTAGGCGTTCAGGTCGCGCCTTCCATTGTGGATTATCCCCTTGCTGTCGCACATCACTATGTCGGCTACAGAGGTGCAGACGCTTGCATCTATGTTGATGCAGTTCAGCATCTTTGCAGTGGATATGCCTGCCGCCCCTGCGCCGTTTATCACCACATTAAGCTCCTCTATCCTTTTTCCGGCGACTTTCAAGGCGTTCTGCAGCGCGGCCTGTATGACTATGGATGTCGCATGCTGGTCGTCATGCATAACCGGTATGCCGATGTCCTGCAACGCCTCCTCTATCTCGAAGCACTTCGGCGCCGCTATGTCCTCCAGATTTATGCCGCCGAATGTCGGCGCCATGTTCCTTACGATGGATATTATCTCGCCGGCGTCCTGCGTCGCCAAGCATATCGGAAACGCGTCGACGCCCGCCATCTCCTTGAAAAGCATGCATTTTCCTTCCATTACGGGCAGCGCGGCCTCCGCTCCTATGTTTCCAAGGCCGAGAACTGCGGAGCCGTCAGTGACGACCGCTATCGTGTTCTGCTTTATCGTATAGTCCCATACGCTGCTCTTGTCGGCCGCTATCGCCCTGCTCACGGCAGCGACACCCGGAGTGTAAGCAATAGAAAGGGATTCCATGTCGGTGGCGTGCATCTTCGGCGCTATTTCTATCTTGCCCTTCTTTTCCCTGTGGGCGTCTAGAGATGCTTTGTTGAAATCCATAAGTATCAGAATGGAAAGCGCGAGCCGCTTGAGCGGACGGAAGCCTCGGCTTCCGCAATTTGGCACCTATCAGGAACGTCAGTAAGGTAACTGACGGCACACGAAAGTCGATGATTTTTTCAGCCTTTCAGACCGGCGCATGAAATGCGCCAATCCTTTGAGTTGAAAAAATATAGGAGGTGATCCAGCCGCACGTTCCCGTACGGCTACCTTGTTACGATTGCTCGAGAGACAGCCTCAACTGTCAATCTCTTAGCCCTCCTTACAAAGATTTGGTTCGAGCTGCTCATCACAGACCTCACCAAAACCTCATTCGGATGGCTTGACGGGCGGTGTGTGCAAGGAGCAGGGACGTATTCAGCGAAAGATTTCACGTGCTGCGAAAACATATCATCGTGCTGCTTCCATAGTTTTGAAACATCAGAGTCAAACCGTTGCTAGCATATGCTATATCTGCAAAGAGCGAAGCTCTTTGAGATCTTGAAGGAATTGCATTCCTTCTAAGACTTCTATAGCGCTAGCCGCCCATACTCTTCAATCATCTGTTTCTCTGCTATGACGCCTAATCAATCACTTAGGAATTCGCAACATTGATGACCTTCGCTTACTAGGGATTCCGGCTTCACGAGGGCGAGTTGCAGCCCTCGATCCGAACTGGGCGCAGGTTTAGGAGATTGGCTTCACCTTACGGTGTTGCATCCCATTGTCCTACGCATTGTAGGCCGCGTGTAGCCCTGGAAATCTAGGCCATACTGACATCGGCTAAGATAGTTTTAACTAATCTTATCTGCCGTAGCCTGCTCCTTCCTCTTCTTTAGCAGAAGCGGTCCCGCTAGAGTGCATCCTGTCCGGAGACAAGATTAGCAACTAGAGGCGCAGGTCTCGTTCGTTTCCTGGCTTAGCAGGACACCTCACGGCACGAACTGACGACGGCCATGCAGCACTTCTCAGCTTGTCAGGTAACCCCTTCAGAGTGACCCTCATTCTGCTGTCTGTCTGGATTTAGAAGTCCATTTAATGGGATAGAAAAGTTTACAATTCAAAGAAAAACCTAGGTTCTTCTGGAATATAAACCTTATCTTCCTTGACTTCGAACATCTAAATTTCCCAGGTAAGGTTCCTGGCGTTGAATCCAATTGAACCGCAGCCTTAGTGAGAACGAAGCCCTACTCGACAATATTTTCGAGCTTTGACAAATCTGTTGAAAAAACAACATAATCATAATCGCACAGTCTTCTCATGACGCCATCCGAAACATTAGATGGTATAACAGATATTGCTTTGCATTTAATTTTATCTTTGAGCTTCAGCACACGGAATCCAAGAGATTCAGCTTTGTGTTTTGACACAGATTCTGTGCATTCTATTACAATTTTACTTTCTGGCAGCCAAAAATCAAAATTTAATTTTCCTATTGATGTATCCAGTGTTTTGTGCGGTTCGAATTCTACTTTTTTCTTTTCAAGAATTTCCTTTATCTTTTTTTCTTGATTTGTCAGTTCTGCCTTTTCCGCTCTCTTGAACGCCTGAATATATCCTCCGTTTGAAAGTTCCCTGAATTTATGTATATTTCTTATTGCGTTTTCTAATGATTTATCTTGCGGCAATTCATCGCTTATTATATGAGAAATTTTTTCTGCTTCTTTTATGGGTATGTTTTTTATTGCACCGCGTTCATACTGGGCAATAGTTGCATGTGTTTTGTTCAAATTATTTCCCATTTCTACAAGGCTTCTGCCGCATATCATTCTGAAAACTTTCATGTAATTGGGATTTTCTGATACTAATTCAGGTTCTATTATAGAGAAATTTTTTGTTTTATGCTGGACCTCTCTATAAAGTTTCTGGAATTCATCGTCGCTAAATTTTGTTTTTGGCATATTCGCTTATAGTCGGTTGTAGTATTTATAGATTTGTTCGCTCGAAAATAAGTCTTTGGCGACTTGCATTCTTTCCACCCCTGGTAGTGCTCCCCCGCCAATTTGAGGAAAATAAACCCGTTGTAGAATTTTATAATCTTTTGTCTAATACAAAAACTTCTAAAATGTGCTATCGGCCCACTTAACACCTTCGCTACGGCACCGCAGAACCTCGAAGGTTCGGCGACACCAAGTGGGCATCGTTTACAGCGTAGACTACCGGGGTGTTTAGTACCCGATAATTTGATTAGATATCGAATATATCTAATCCCGAATGAGCTGAAAAGAAAACTCTCTTCTCATTCGCTCCCTACGCTTTCGTCCCTCACTGTATGGCCTTAACGCAGGACATCAATAAATCATTTTTCCTTGGATTGCTAGAGCCAATTTCTGTCATCCATTTTATGCAATTCTTTGATCCATTAATTCTAAGTTTATACACTTTGCCTCCAAACTCAGTTATTTCTGGACCATAGACATAAGCATTTATCTGGATAAATTCTAATTTTCTTTTCATTTCCATTAAAATTTTTTCATTGTTATTCCTAATGGAAATCACCGGGTATTTCTTTTTATCCAAATGAATACTACCATCTGTATCAAAAAAGCCGCGCAAAAATCCTTTCCAATCTTTAGGGATTTTTTTAAGCTTCTTATTACCGGGCGAAAAAAATTCTAAAAAATCCGTCCACAAAAATTTATTCCAGATTCTTATCCAAATTTCATTATTTATTTTTCTTATCTTTGGATTTACGCCAAGCTGCTGGAAATATTTTGTGATTTGCATGGCATAGGCATCATCTTCTTTTCCTAAAGAGACTTTTATTTCATAGTAATTTGTACAAATACTTCCATCTCAATAGATTATGCCTATCAGTTCTGATGGTAAACGTTTCATTTTAATAACTGGCTCTATCAATATTTAAACTTTCGTCCTACGTTAATCGGACCCGTTCCAGTCGAGCGCCTTATGTGGAAAAGTCAAAAGACTTTTCGCCATTCACCCGATTGGATGTGAGCATCCGTATCGTCAGGTGGTCCCCCACGGATTAAAGGATTTTACCCCTACCCATGAAGTACCCTCGACCTTTTGGGGCTTGTCACCTGATTTTATTTAATAATTCTTCCATAGAATTTAAAGTTTTTACAGTTGACAAACTCTCCCGGTCCCAAGCCTGACAGTATCTCCAGCCGTTCCGACAGTTTGCTGCCGGGTTTCACCAGAGACTTATCAAGCCAGCTACGGACGCTTTAGGCCAAATAAACGTGACTACCATTTGTGGCGCGGTTATTACCGCGGCTTCCAGTTTCAGACACCTCGGCGTCTAAAAAGGCTGGCAACCGTATGGCAACATCTTGAAAAATTTCTTCAAAGATATCCTTGCCCACCACTTATTCTCCGACCTCTTTAGAGTCGAAAAAAGACATCGCGATGCGATGTCACTCAGGATTCCCTTGTCAGGCTTTCACCCATTGCAAAGTTTTCGCGCCTGCTGCGCCCCGTAGGGCCTGCACTCATGTCTCAGAGTGCATCTCCGGGCTATCGCTCTCACGACCCGTACGGATTACAGCCTTGTTGAGCAATTACCTCAACAACAAGCTAATCCGCCGCAGTCCCATCCTTAGGTGCAAAAGCTTTCAGCGAAGATGCCTTCCAGCAATTATCGCCTATGGAGTATTACGCGCAGTGTCGGGGATTAACCACATCATTTTCATTTTTTCGACGCTTTCAGAATTTAGATGTTTTTTATCTAATGTCATCTTAACACATTGTTCAAAATGTGCTAAGCGTTTATTTTTTACAAAAACTCTTCCTCTGATTAATTCAATGAATTTCATAATATCTTGCTTTTTATAAATGTTGTAATGCCAGAGCTTGTCTCTTTTATGATAAGATATATAACCCATTTTTAGATATTGTTTTATTTTTTCTAAGATTTCAAGATTTTTTTGCGTTATGTTTATATTAATGTTTACTTGAAATCCGCTCCTGTATCTCTTATCTGGTGTAAATTTTACTATAAGAGACCCTTCTCCGTCAAAAAATCCTGCAAGATATTCTTCGTTCATCTTACCACTTGTATTACAAGTGGTATTGTTTTCGTTTTATTTAAAGATAGGCTAATCTTTCCCGCGATTATCCTCCTCCTAAGGGCAGGTTGGCTACGTGTTACTGAGCAGTGCGGCCTGCCTTGCGGCAGTCGCCTCGCATGGCTTAATCGAATCCTGATAACAGTAGTCTCCGGCGGGATCAACCGGAATTTTTGGGTTTGCACATTAATTGTTCGTCCCTACCACTGATAGAGTTTTACCTACTCGCGCTTTCATCTGATGTAATATGAGTATTACATCTTCATTGTTTTCCTGGAGGCTGGATGAGTCCTGTCACGGGGCGGCAATGCCGCTTTCTCCAGGACAAACGCTTACCTCAGGATTGATCTTGGATCAACATGAATGGGGCATAAGTTTCCGTAGAACATACTGCAGACTAGCTGCATATTTTAAGTCGCCAAACTTAACCCGCCAATACCGGAATGCAAAATGTTTTGCACGCCGCTGTCCATATCTGTATGCTGTTAAGGTTTATAAAGCTTCCCTGTGAATCAGCGGTTCATGAATTGATGTTGAAGTCCTTGAATTCGCTGGCAGAAGCGTTCTGCTTCAGGACGTTGACGTCGTCCACATACGACAGCCTGGGCCCCTCCCTTATCCTCTTCACGAACTCGTCTATGGAAGGCTCATAGCCCTCCACGACTATCTCAACGCCGTCCCTGGTGTTCCTCACGATGCCCTTCAGGAAGAGCTCGTCGGCGTTCTTCTTGGCGTATGAGCGGAACCCGACCCCGTGCACCCTTCCCTTGATGAAGATTCTGCAGCGCAGCATGTCAATAATTATGCCTTCAGAAGTAAAATTGATTGCGGTTCTCTAGCCTATCTTCTCATCGCTTTGTAAAGCAGGACGCCGGCTGCTATCACGGCAGCCTCCATCAGGAGTATCTGGACGTCAAAATAAAGCAGCATCGCTGCGCACGTGACGGCCCCAAGCGCCGATACCGCCGGAAACTTCCCTATGTTGAGCGGCACCTTGAACGGCCTCTTCGCCTTCGGCTTCGTGTACCTCAGGTGGATGAGTGATGCGTTAACGAAGAAATACGCTATGAATATGCCAACAGTGGTGAACAGCGCCACCGTCTCTATGCCTCCTATGAGAAGCCCCAGCAGCGCTACTATGCCTGTTACCATGACGGAATATACAGGAGTGCCCCTCTTGCATATCCTGGAGAAGCGCCTCGGGAGGTCTCTCTGGCATGATATCCCGTACATCATCCTGGATGCGACCACCAGAAGGATGAGGACTGTGTTGGATGTGGCGAAGAGCGCTATGATGGACATTATGACGCCAGCCTCAGGCAAGACGGATGACATGACCTCCGTGAGCGGGGCGTTGGATGACGCCAGCCTCTCGGAGCCTGCTATGCTCACCGCGGCCACGGAAACCGCGATGTAAAGCACGGTTGAAATCAGTATTGAGAGCACAAGCGCCTTCGGCACGACTTTCCTGGCGTTCTTCGTCTCCTCGGATATGTTGGCGACATCCTCGAACCCTATGTAAGCAAAGAAGATGAGGGCGGTTGCGGATATGATGCCGAAAATGCCGTTGTTCATCTCGAAGAAGTCGACAGGCCCGGCACGGCCGAAAAACCATATCCCGGCCGCGATTATTATGACGAGCCCGGCGGCCTCTATCACAGTGGATATGGAGTTGAACCTTGCAGACTCCTTTATCCCCCTGTAGTTCATTATGCTCAGTATGACAAGCAAAACTGCCGAGATGACAAGTATGTTCCCGCCGAACAGGTGGCTGAAGTATCCGGCGAAGCCCAGAGCGACAGTGCTTGCCGACAATATTGCCGATACGATGAGTATCCAGCCTATTATGAAGGCCAGTCCCCTCTTCCTGAACGCGTTCTTTGTGTAGTTGTATTCCGCGGCCTCCTTCGGGTACATTGACGACAATTCGGCATAGCTCAGGCCTGTGAGCGTCGCAATGAATGCCGCAAGGACGAACGAGAGCCATATTGAGTTGCCGGTTATGGCCGCCCCGCTTCCCAGGAGCGCGTATATGCCGGCACCCAGTATAATGCCGATTCCGTACAATGTTGTATCGCGAAGCCCAAGCTCCTTTTTGAGCCTGAATTTCCTTGACATCAATCTAAATTTGCCGATGCAGAATATAAAGAACTTTCAGGATTTTCTGAGACGTTTTCTTATGGCAACGACACAGACGCCGGCACCCGACAAGAATGATACTATAACAATAATAAAAGTCAAATCAGAAACGCCACTAACTTCAATATCGAAATTCGTCTGCAGAAGCGTCGTGCCGTTGCTTTCATACCTGGCCGTTATCTCGTAAAGGCCGGGCTCGGGAAATGTGTATGAAAAAGACGAGCCGCCGTTTTCCGCATCGAAGCTCCCTGCGAAGACCACGTCCCTGGGGGAGGATATCCTTACCCACACTTCAGTCACTCCGGCAGCCTGCCCCGTGCTCTCGTTTCCCAGAAGTACCGATATCACTGCAGGCTCAAGCGCCTTGATGCTCGAGGGCTCATGCCCGAAATCCGCTATATAGCCGT
>JACPAH010000038.1 GCA_016180925.1 Candidatus Aenigmatarchaeota archaeon | reverse complement strand
GCGACGTGCTGCGCGAGATGGCCAAAAAGGACGAAAAGATAAGGCTGGTCCTTGAAAGGGGCGAGCTCCTGCCCGACGACGTCATAATCCCAATAGTCAGGAACGAGCTGGAAAAGCATCCCGGCGGCTTCATACTCGACGGGACGCCGAGGAACCTCAGCCAGGCAAAGAAGCTGGGCTTCCGGATAGACCATGTGATATACCTTGACATGAGCGATGACGAAGTCGTGAAAAGGCTCTCGTCCAGGCTGCAGTGCAGGAAATGCAGGGCAATATACGGGAAGGACATACCACCGAAAGCGCCGGGGAAATGCGACAAATGCGGCGGAGAGCTTTACCACCGCGATGACGACAAGCCTGATGCAATAGGGAAGAGGCTGAAGATTTTTCACGAGGAGACGACGCCGGTGATAAAATACTACGAGGAAATGGGAGTCCTGCGCCGCGTTGAAGCATCCGGGAAGCCGGACGATGTGTTCTCCATTGTTATGAGGTCCATTGACATATTTAAATAATGTCTTGCCAGAATAGTTTAACGTGATTTGAATGAAAAAGCAGGTATTTACAGTTCTAATAGAAAAAGACGAAAATGGCACTTATGTAGCCGAAGTTTCAGACCTCAAGGGTTGTTATACTCAAGGAGATTCGGTAGAGGAGGTCATGAAGAACATAAAGGAAGTTATAGGAATGTGCCTTGAGGAGCAGAATGTAACGCCGAATGAGTTCATAGGTATCCAGAAAATAGAGGTTTGAGGCATGAAACTGCCTCTGGTTTCCGGCAAGGAAATGATAAAGATTCTTTCTATGAAAGGCTTCCAAACTGCAAGACAAAGAAGTAGCCATGTCCAGATGAAAGATGTAAAGGGAAGGCTTGTTACAGTTCCTGTCCAATCCTGAAAGGATGTAAGCATTGGTGTTACGCTTAAGATTATTCGCGATGCATAAATATCAAGAGAAGAATTCATAGAGTTGGCAAAGAAAGCTTAATGTGTAGGGCCTGTAGTCTAGCTTGGTAGGATCCGGCCTTGGGGTGGCCGTGGCCTGTGTTCAAATCACAGCGGGCCCATTTTTATTCTTTCTTTCCAATTGAATTATACATGGGCTCATAGTCTAGTTTGGTCAGGATCCGAGCTTAACTAGGAAACTAGATGCTCATTGGGAGCATTCCGTTAGTCTTCTAATGGAATCCAATTTGAGACGCAGGTTCAAATCCTGCTGAGCCCATTCCGGAGACTTTGGAAGAACTAGAAGTTCTTCCAGTGTCTAACGGTTTACTCATTTCCTATTAAAAAATATTATTATCTGCAGAAACGCCTTTCACGAATTCCTCTCGAGGAACTTCCTGTTGATGCGCATCTTCTCGAGGGTCTGCCTGAGCGCCATCTTGAGCCCTTCTTTCGGGCGGTTCCTGAAGAATGCCGAGACATCCTTCTCGTCGGCTGCAGATGAAAGGATTCTGACGGACTCGACCATGGTTGTCAGGTTCTTTGCCGAACTTCCCCTGTATCTTTCCTCCAGCACTTCCCAGTTGTTCTTCAGCCACGGCCACACGATGTCCCTGCCTTCGGGGTTGCCGGCGACTGAAACGGTGATGACGAAAGTGTCCTGCGGCCTCACCTTTTCTGAAATAGAGAAATCAAGCGTTTCTTTCAGGAGCTCTTTCCGGCTGAACGAGCTCATGGCGACAAGAAGTCTGCGATGCTCCTCAGGGTTTTCCGAATCTTCGCAGCGCTTCCTCATCTTTTCATAAAGCTCCCTGTCCCCGCCCCACGCGGCCGTGCTATAGATGACGCCTGCCATGTCGGGGTGCGGCTTCGCCTTGCCGCCGAGGATTTTTTTCATTTCCGCCGCAGCCATATTCACGGCCTCCGCATCTCCCATGCGCGCAAGCGACATTGTTGCGATGCTCCTGAGAGTGGAATAGTTCCTGTTCTCTCCGGGCTTTGGGCGCCACCCTAGCCATCCCAGAACATTTTTATTGAATCGCAGGCCCGCCTCCCTCGTCCTGTCGCGGAGCTTCCCGCCGGAAAGCAGGTAGATATAGTAAAGGCTCTGCGATATGTCCCTGCACACCATGTAGTCCCTTTCGCCGGAGTAATGCTGTATGAATCCCAGATAATCATCGAACGGCCTCCTGCATGACATTGCGAGAGCGAACAGGTCGCTCTGGAGCCCCCACTTGTCCATGTCTCCCGTATCCTTCGCGAAAGGCACGAAGTCCCCCAGGGAGTCCTTGTATGAAACCCTGTAGAAGCCGGCCTGCCCCGAATTGAGCTTCATCATGCCCTTCGAGGGGATTTCCTTCCTTGGCTTGTCCATCACGAAGGACGTTCCAGACGCCTTTACCGGTATTTCCCATACGGTTTTTTTGTCGTTTCCTTCCATGAGGAATCTTTCCTGGGACAGCACAAGAACGGAATTCTTTTTCACGACTTCTATCATCGGGTATCCGGCCTGCCTTGTCCATCCTGACATCATCGCTCCCACATCGAGCTTCGACGCCCTTCCCAGAGCTTTCCACAAATCTTCTGTAGTCGCGTTGCCGTATTTGTGCCTCTTCATGTACAGCTCCAGGCCTTTCCTGAAAGTCTCCTCCCCAATGAAGTCCTCAAGCATCCTTATAACACTGCCGCCCTTGTTGTAGCTTATGAGGTCGAATATCTCGCCTATCTCCTGCGGATTCCTGACGTCGGCCTCGATGGGATGGGACGATTTCATGGAATCAAGGCTCAGGGCGCCTTCGGTCACCTCGTCAAGGAACTGTTTCCATGATTCCCATCCAGGGAAAAACCGGTCGACGGCCTTGTACTCTATCCACGTCGCGAAGCTCTCGTTCAGCCACAGGTCGTTCCACCATTTCATCGTCACGAGGTCGCCGAACCACATGTGGGCCATCTCATGAGCTATGACCTTCGCTATCCTCTGCTGCCTCTGGGAGGAGTTTATCTCAGGGTCGAACAGCAGCTCTATCTCCCTGAAAGTTATGGCGCCCCAGTTCTCCATCGCTCCTGCGGCGAAATCGGGCACGGCTATGAGGTCGAGCTTGGGAAGGGGATATCTTATGCCGAAATATTTGTTGTAGTATCCGAGGAATTTCCTGGCGCAATCGAGCGCGAACTTCCCCTGCCCGGACTTCCCGGGAACGGTCGCCACGCGGATGCGGACGCCCTCGGCCTTCCCTTCGATGCACTCGAAGTCGCCGACGCCGAAATATACTAGGTAAGTGGACATTGGAGGAGTTGTTTCAAACTCGAATATCTTCCTGCTGCCTTCAATCCTTTCGCTTCTGACTGGCATGTTTGATATGGCTTTGAGTCGCCTGTCGGCTGCTATGGAAATGTCGAACGTCGCCTTCATGTCCGGCCTGTCGAAGCACGGGAATGCCTTCCTCGCGTCGGCAGGCTCGAGGTGGGTGGTTGCGATATGGCATGTCTTTCCTTTGTCCCTGTAGACGCTCCTGTAGAAACCCGAGAGGCCGTCCTCGAGGCGCCCTTCAAACTCAATCTCTATCAGGATGTTTCCCGATACCTTCCTGCCGAGAAGTATCGACAGCTCCTCTTTCTTTTCGCTTGTTCTCGACGAAGAGGCGACTTCCTTCCCCCCGCTTCTCACCCTGCACGATGATATCCTGAGCCCGGACGAATCCAGGCTGAGCCTGTCGATGTCTCCTGTGACGGAAGCCTTTATTAGCTCGCTGCCGTAGAACACGGGCTTCTCCATGTCGATGTCGAATCTTATCCGGTAATTGGACGGCGTGACGGCATTGTGCATCATAATCATTTGTCTCGTCGGTTTTAAATTTAATAACAGGCAATGATTTGCAGATGATAAAGCTCTCCAACAGCACTATAAGCATTTTCAGGGAGTGCCCGCTCTGCTTCTGGCTCCAGTTCCGCATGGGGATAAAGCGCCCCGACACGATATTCCCGTCGCTGCCGAGCGGCATGGACATGGTGATAAAGCATTATTTTGACTCGTTCAGGGGAAAGGCTCTGCCGCCAGAACTAAAGGAATTGGACGGCGCCCGCCTTTTCGACGACATCAAGCTGCTGAACGCATGGCGCAGCATGATGAAAGGAATCGTATACGAGGACAAGTCGCTGGATGCCACACTGAAAGGCGTGGTCGACGACATACTTGTGATAGACGGGAAGATGGTGATTCTCGACTTCAAGACAAGAGGGTTTCCCCTCAAGGAGGACACGCACAAGCATTACCAGGGCCAGCTAGACATATACACGTACCTGCTGGAGAAGAACGGGTTCAACGCCGGACATTACGGATACCTCCTGTTCTACTATCCGGACAAAATCATCGACAGCGGGGTCGTCATGTTCGACACGAAGCCGGTGAAGATGGACACGAACCCCATGAATGCAGAAGATGTCTTCCGCAGCGCCGTGGAATGCCTGAGGAGCGACGAGCCGCCGCAGCCCTCTGCCGGGTGCGGGCACTGCATGTATGCCGCCGCAAGGAAATGAATATTTAAGATTCTCTCCGACAATTAATTCACATGGCAGAAGAGCTCGGCATAAAAAGCGGAAAGGACAATTTCAGCGAATGGTATTCTGAAGTGGTCACGAAAGCGGGCATAATAGACCAGAGGTACCCGATAAAGGGATTCCCGGTCTACATGCCGTGGGGGACGTTCCTGATAAGGCATGTTGCAAAGATGCTCGAAGA
>JACPAH010000015.1 GCA_016180925.1 Candidatus Aenigmatarchaeota archaeon | reverse complement strand
TTCCCGAAAATTGCGTGCTTCCCGTCAAGCCACGGCGCAGGCGCGACGGTTATGAAGAACTGGCTGCCTCCGGTGTCCGGGCCGGCATTGGCCATCGACAGGATGCCGGGAGAATCGTGCCTGAGCCCCGGACCGAACTCGTCTTTTATCGTATATCCCGGGCCTCCAGTGCCGTCGCCGCTCGGGTCGCCCCCCTGTATCATGAAGCCGTCTATGACGCGATGGAAGGTGGTGCTGTCATAAAATCCACTCTGCGCAAGCCTGATGAAATTCGCCGTCGTCTGCGGCGCCTTGTCCTGCAGAAGCTCCACGGCAAAGTTCCCCATTGAAGTATCGAAAATAACCAGCCTGTTTTTTGACATGCTATCATCCCCTGCGACATTCCCCGTCTGGACGCATGCGCTGACAGCAACCAGAAGCGCAATTCCCAGAGCCGCTCTGTTTAGCATGAAATACATATCCATCAGACGTATTTAATTATTTGTCTACAACATTTTAACTGCGCCTCGATAGCTCAGTTGGTAGAGCGTTAGCAGCAATGCCGCTAAACCTTGGTAAGGTAAAGAATTCGTGATTTCCACAATTCTCCTTAAAAGGTCGCGAGTTCGACTCTCGCTCGAGGCTTCATGAAAACGGAGAAGGCGATATTTGCCGCAGGGTGCTTCTGGGGAGTGCAGGCATCATTCGACAATGTGAAGGGCGTCAAGAAGACCTTCGCAGGGTACACGGGAGGGAGGACTCAGAATCCCTCGTATAAGGACGTCTGCAACGACGACACAGGGCATGCTGAAGCCGTGTTAGTGGAATTCGACCCAAAAGTTGCCTCATACGAGAATCTGCTTAAGGTGTTTTGGAGCATCCACGACCCGACGCAGGTCAACAGGCAGGGCCCTGACACAGGAACCCAGTACAGGTCGGCAATCTTTTACTCCAGTGAAGAGCAGAAATCTGCGGCTGAAAAGTCGAAGAAAACGGAGCAGAAAAAACGCAAGAAACCCATATCCACAGAAATAGCTCCCGCGAAGGATTTCTACCCGGCAGAAGAATACCACCAGAAATACCTCGAAAAGCGCGGGGAGAAGGTCTGCCACTGAGCGTGATAACATGGAAGAACATGAGTTCACATGCAACGTCTGCGGCGGGAAGATGAAGATGAAGAGGGTCAAGCTCTTCGGGCAATGGGAAGAAATTCCTGAGTGCCCGCGCTGCCTGAAGAGCCAGGATTAACCGGAAAAATTAAACAACTTTTATGTTAATCGGCAGGTCTATCTGCTTGTTCTTCTTGAGCTTTTTCTTGAAATTAATGACGCCAAACCCTATCACTTCTTTGGTCTTCGGGTCTATGCGCTTGAAAATGCCATGCCCATCATCCTCAAAAATCCCTTTCCTCTTGACTATGGAGAACTCCAAATAATCCCCTTCTTCATCGTACCATACCTTTAAGCCTTCCATATAACTTCACCTTTCTGGAGGTTTCTGACATAAAATGCCGTTATGACAAAGCCCTCTCCATTGCTTATTTTGACTATTACCAATAAAAAGCTTTTTTCGCCATTGAATTTATAGGGGCGGTAATAAAGCCAGACATAAGAGTCATCTTCGCTTTTCAGGACAATCGAAGGAAACATAAGCGTTTCTGTTATCTTATCTATAGGATTAGAAAGCTCCGGGTGCTCCAGAATATGGCCGAGCCTCTCATCAGTCAGCCTGACATTTCTGCCGAACTTGTCCTTGAACACATGCATACAATTTTATTGGTTTTGCTGCGTTTTAAAGAATTCTTGTCAATTATTATTTATGGACGACTTGAAGGATTCGGACTTTTCCATCGACATCTCAGACTCAACACCTAACAGGGCATGGAGCATAGGAATGGGTGGCAGCATGCTTTCGTCGCCTCTTGCAGGAGACGGGATGATATTCTTCGGCTGCAATGACACATTCATTTATGCTTTGAATTATGATGGGGAAAAGGAATGGAGCTACAAGACGGGGGATATGGTATGGTCAACTCCGACGGCTTACAATGACTATGTGCTTGCAGGATCCGGAGATGGTCATGTCTATGCATTTTCAAAAAGCGGTGACCTTATGTGGAAATTCTCTGCCGGAAAGAAGGTATGGGCAACGCCCTGCATTGCGGAAGGCATTGTATACATAGGCTCCAATGACGGCATTCTGCATGCGCTGTCTCTTGAGGACGGAAAGGAGATGTGGAAATTCCAGGCGGCAAACAGGGAATTCTTCCATTCCCCATGCGCATTCAACGACTCGCTGACCTTCACCAATCTGGGAGGCTTTCTTTACCGCATCTCAGCAGAAGGAAAGCTTATATGGAAACGGTACATAGGAGAGTATGCCTCGCAGAATCCACTAGTGATAGACAGGAATAATGATGAGATATGCAGCCGCAGAAAAAGGTCGTTTGACAAAATCCCGAAGGCTTCAGGATGCAGAATATTTGTAAGCTCATGGGACGCCCACTTGAAATGCATTGACGCAGAAGATTCGAGCCTGATATGGAAGCTCTTCGTGAACAAGTGCGGCGCTTCTTCTCCCGCAATATTTGAAGATTCAATATTCTGCGGCTCCTATGACGGAAAAGTGTACTCAATAGACCTCAAAGGCCGCATAAAATGGAAGTTCCAGACGGGCAACAAGATAGTTTCATCGGCGTTCGCGCACGAGGGAACAGTTTACATAGGCTCTTCCGACCACAATATGTACGCACTGGACTGCAAAAACGGGGAACTTGTGTGGCGATTCCTTGCGGACAATGAAATTTTATCTTCCCCCTGCATTAACAACGGAATCCTTTATTTCGGCTCGTGGGACTGCCACTTCTACGCCTTATCAGTCAAAGACCGAGAGCTTTTATGGAAATTCAGGACATCGATGGGCGTCCCGTCGTACATAAAGAAGCCAGAGATGGTAAAAGCGGGCGAAACGCCGATGAAAGCGCCGCAGCCATCCGGAACAACGACCATAAAAGGATACCAGCTTGAGAGGTCGAACTATTCGCTGCAGACAGGGGAGCTCACCAACACGTTCTATGGTTTGCCAGCCGCATACAAAGGCAGGAAGACTGCTTATGAAGGCGTCTCCGGGCCTTACAGGCGCTAATCCTTCACCGCATGCTTTATGATTCCAAGATTGCACGACTTGTGCATGGAGCACCACTTGTAGCACTTGTTGGCCATGCCCTTTGTTCTGTATCTGAACTTGCATATCCTGCATGGGTACAGCATGTATATATATTACATGAATCCATCTTATAATCATACCGGAGGTGAAAAGATGGATGGAAAAAAGGTTCTCGGAGTAATACTCATTCTGGTAGGACTGTTCTATGCCCTGGTTCCTCATGAAACACATGTCAGCTCGGGAGTCGGCTTCGGCGCGGAACATACGGTCCATGTAGGGCTTGGCGTTGTCCTCATAATAATCGGCCTTGTAATCGGATACATGTCGATGAAAAAGAAGAAGGGCAAGAAATAGCTTAATCTCTTTTTATTCTTTTTTATTAACTTCTATGAATGGACATTGACGCGCTGGACAGAATGCTCGTCCAGAAGATGAAGAGCGGCGACAGCAAAACATACATCCGCAGCATAGCCCACTGGCTCAAGAAGATAAAGCAGGAGGGCGGAGAGTATTCTACAGTTGACGAGAAGGAGACAAGGACGCTGGAAAACATCGCCTCTCTTGGGCTTCTCCACATAGAGGAAATAAGGAATGTGAAGATAGCCTTCCTGACGCCCGAAGCCGAGAGCCTGATGAAAGACTTCTTCAGGAAAGGATACTACATGCAGGCGCAGGACTTCAGCGCCCTGAAAGGGAATGAAAATGCTTCTGGCTGAACGGACAAGATACTGGAAATGCATGGAAAACATAATGGAGGCGCTGAGACTGGAGTGCCCACTTGAAGGCACCGCCGTCAACACATTCCAGGGTCCGGTGCCGCTCCAGGACTATATTGCGGGCATTCCGGGGCAGAGCGAAGCAGAGACATTCTTTACTGGCGAAGGACCATTCAGCCTTTTCTACTTATTTCCACTCGAACTCGAGAGGTACAAGGACAGAACCGGCATAACTGAAGGAGAGGCCGGGCGCATCCAGGAAAGGTTTGATAAATACACATGGAGCGAGACGCCAGAAGCAAGGAAAGCCTACTACAGGGCGAGAACGCACGCCAGAATCGTGGCCAATTATCAGTATAACTTTCCAAGAAACCCCGGATTAAGTTCAAGTATAAAAAAGCTTCTGGCCAGAGACGAGTTCTCGGATTGTCCCATCATCGGTGAGGTGGCTGAAATGTGTGAAGATATCTCAGAGACTGAATACAGGTTCGATGAAATACCTCAGACTCCAATACTAAAGCGCGTCATACCAAGGTCGGACGCCATGAGCCAGAGAAGACTTGCATCTGTCAGGGACATAAGCAGAAGCCTGAGGAAAGAAGCAGGACTTATTGAAGAGCCGATGAAATCCCTTGGCCATGAGTACAGGGAAAGGTACCTGAAGGAACATCTGGTAAGGCATCTTGAACTCTTCTAGCCGTGGGCTATGTCCAGAATCTCCTTTATTACGACGAAGATGCCTATCAGCAGAGTGAGCATGGGGCTCATGGAGCTGCCGCCCCAAGCTGTTATGACCATCATGATGCCAACGAGTATGCCTATAATGCTGAGAATGATAAACCATCCGCCGGCGCCTTTTTTCATGATGATAATTTAGCCGCAAAGCTTAAAAATCGGCGCGATTTGCCGAATCATAAGTCAAGATTTGCTTGACTTTGATTTCACAGAAATTTTCGGTTTCTGATGAAATAGTTATTTAACCCCCGGCTCCAATTCTTTATGATGAAAGAGCTCTACGACATCGCTATAATAGGAGGCGGGTGCGCGGGCTTCGGGGCCGCCATGTACGCGGGAAGGTTCCAGCTCAAGGTCGTCATATTCGCCGACAACATGGGCGGCACCATAACCCTCACCGACACAGTGGAAAACTACCCAGGATTCAAGAAGCTGACAGGCGGCGAGCTTGCCGAGAAGCTGATAGAACACGCCAAGGACTACAAGATAGACATCGTCGAGGAGAAGGTGACAGATGTCGGGAAGAAAGGCAAATTATTTTCTTTAAAGACGGAAAGCGGGACATTCGGCGCGAAAACAATACTCTTTGCGACAGGCACGATATGGAGGAAGCTCGGCGTTCCGGGGGAGAAGGAGTTCGCCAACCGCGGGGTGCATTACTGCGCGCTGTGCGACGGCGCCATGTACAAGAACAAGGTGATAGGCGTTGTCGGCGGCAGCGACTCGGCGGCAAAGGAGGCGCTCCTGCTGTCAGACTATGGGAAAAAGGTGTACATAATTTACCGCGGCGAGAATATACGGCCAGAACCCGTCAACATGACGCGAGTCGAGAACAACTCCAAGATAGAGATAATAAACAGGAGCAACGTGAAGGAGATAAGGGGGAACAAGTTTGTGAACCGCGCAATGTTGGACAATCCATACAAGGGGAAGAAGGAACTCCCGCTTGACGCGCTTTTCATTGAAATCGGCCACATACCCCTGTCCGAGCTTGCGAAGAAGTTAGGGGTAAAGCTGAACGAGAAGGGTGAGATAATAATAGACAGGATGTCAAGGACCAACATCGAAGGTGTGTACGCCGCAGGCGATGTCGCGGATACGGAGTTCAAGCAGGCGATAACAGGAGTAGCCGAAGGCGTCACCGCCGCCTACAGCGCCTACAAGCATCTGGGTGAGAGCGGCGACGAAAAGCCGAAGAAGAAGGCAAGATAGTCAGTAGAATCCGGGCTTTGTTGCAAACATCATAACAGCTGTGCCGAGGATACGGTCGGCCGCAGTTTCGCTGAGCCCGCTCTCCCTGCAGTACCTTTCCAGATTGGCGTAGCTGAAGTCTCCTTCCCTGACGATTCCGCCTTTCTTCTTCGCCATATATCTCCTGACTTCTCCAACGACCGGCAGCTCGCCATGCTCATCATAAATCCCATTGTCAAATAAGTATCTTACAATCAGGTATTCCTGGACCTCCGGCCTCCTCCCCTTCGCGAGCATCTCTCTCACCGTATAAGGCGTGCCGACATCTCCTGTAATAAAACTCTCAAAGAATTTTTCCGTAGCGATTCTCTCGTTCTGCAGCCCTAAGACGAACCCACGCTCCTCTTCAGTGAAGCCATACGGGCCCAAAGAAGGGGGATTCCTTATCTCAGCGCCTGCCGGTCTCTTCACAACCGGCTGTTCCGTGAATGTAGGTTTACCAACAAACACGGGAGATATGGTATCAGGACCTTCATCATACAAACCCATTTCAGAAATACCAGATTCACCCGTTTCAACAGCTGCAGTTGCTTCTGTCATGGTCGACACTTATTGATTTATTTTGTCAATCCCTGTTATTAAGCGTTGCTTTCACACGTTAATGGGAAAAGTGTGGGAATGAGTATGAAGCCTTTCTTCGTTTTTAATACATTCAATCAATACTCTTCTCATGGACGACTTCCAGCTCAGGGGAGAGGACATGGAGAAGGAAGAGAAGAAAGAGCTTACAGGAGAGATTGTGCACGACGAAACGGGTCAGAAGTTCTACATAGACTGCGGGGACGACGAGGCCGTTCTGGGGTATACAAGAGTGAACGACATCATGGACGTCCACCATGTCTTCGTGCCTGAAAGCATGAGAGGGCAGGGAACGGCGGAAAAGCTTTCTCTGGCGGCGTTCGAGTTCGCGGAGAAGAACGGTCTCAGGATAATAGCCACATGCCCATATGTGAAGGACACGTTTCTGAAGAAGCATCCTGAATGGAACAGAATCGTTGTCGAAGGTTATTTATGACAACTTTTAATAGATTCTAAAAGTTATTCTTATTCATGACAACAATCCTCGGCGACGACAAGAGGTACGAACACGACAAGAAGACAAGGAAGAAGTACAGGCTCCGCATAATATACAACAAGAACGGCTGCATTTCATCCGGGCACTGCATACTTTCGGACCCCTACAACTTCAAGCTTGACGAGGAATTCAAGGCGGACCTACTGGAAGGCACCCCGCACCCCACTGCAAAGGGGACATGGGTCAAGGAGATAGAGACCGAGGAGCCGCACCTGATAATGAACGCCGCCAAAACCTGCACCCCGCGGGTCATAGCCGTGATAGACCTGGAAACAGGAAAGAGAATTGCTCCCTGATTCGCAGCCATACACCGCCATTGCGACGTAATCTGCAGGGGATTAAATCCTCTGAGATGCCAAAAAACTACGTTTTTTTGACGCATTACGCGCGAATAACATTTATATGCAACCTTTTACAATGTTCTCATTATGAAGGCTGTATCGGCATTACTTTTTATACTACTCATTTCCGGCGCTTCGCTCGCCCTGAGCGTAAGCGGAACGGACGACACCATAACGGTAAGGGCAGGGGAATCCAAGACGGTCCTGATAACAGTCAGCGACACCGAAAGCAGCGTCGTGAGCCTCGGCATAATAGACGCAAAGCCATGGGTTTCCCTCTCGTACGGGACGCTTGACGTGGCCGGCAGTTCCAGGACGACAGATTTCACGGTTTCTCCCTATATCGATACCCAGCCAAGCACCTACAGGTTCGCCATAATAGCGTCATCGCCTGTATCCGGCTTCGCCAAGAAGGACGTTTTCGTCAGGGTAGAGAAAGGGGAAATCATCGACATTGAAAGCATAAGGTCGACCGGGAACCTGGTCCCGAAGGGCGAGGTCGAGATAAGGACAAAGGTCAAGAGCACGAAGACTGTGCAGGTGAAGGATATAACAGTCAGCACAAAAGTTGTCTCGCCTTCGGGCGGCGTCACGGAGCTTGTGCAGAAGATAGAAGCGCTGGACCCGGATGCGACAGAAACAGCCATACAGACGCTGTCTCTCCCGGCGGGGGCCGGTGAAGGGGATTACGAAGTGAGGGTGATGATAGCTTACGGCAGCGAGGCCAAGTCAAGCACGGGATATTTCACCGTAGCAAGAAAGGCCATAATAAGCGAAAATGCAGGGAAGTTTTCGCTTCTCTTCGGCTACGGGAAGAGGATTACCGTCGTGAACGACGGCAACTTCGCGAAAAGCTCATATGATATCGAGCAGGACATCTCGCCTTTTGACGCATTATTCATATCTGGAGACACCCCGCTCAGCAAGGACGGCGGAAAATTCGTGTGGAGATTCGAGACGATAAAACCCGGTGAAGAGAAGAGCGTCGTATACTTCGTCGATTATTCGCCTCTCTTCATAATAATAATCGCCCTGATAATAGCCGTGTGGGCAATACTTTTCAAGCTGCGCAGCGTCCGCATACGCAAGTACATAATACAGAAGAAATTCATCGAGGAGGGCGAGGAATTCACTGTTGGCATCGACCTGAAGAACGGCACGGGAAGGAAGGTCAACCATGTGTCGGTGACGGACTTCGTGCCTTCAGTCTTCGAGTTCAGGCACGAGCACGGGCCGGCCCCGAAGAAGAAGAAAACCCATATTGGGACGGAGCTTACGTGGGCGGTGAAGGACCTGTACCCGCATGAGGAGCGCGTCCTTTCATACAAGATATTGCCGGTATTCGGCGTTCATGGAGAGCTGTCGCTGCCGCCTGCAAAAGCCAGCCTTAAGCACAACAACATACAGATAGAGCTCAAGTCGTTCTCCCCGAGGCTGGGCATGGTGGTAAGCGAGGAGCAGGAGAAGAAGAAGTTTTCCATAAGAAGGCGCAGGAAGGAAGAATGATCAAAGATGTTTATATCTCCGCCATCTGAAGATGGCGGTTTCCAACATCTTTGTCATCGCAGAAGCCTCTTTGTGTTTATCTCACAACTGAAGTTGTGAGTTTTATAGAGGCTTCTGCAGATAAACAACTTCGGTGAGCGGAGCACCAAAAAGCTTATAAATATTACTAAATAGTAAATAATTGAATTATATGCCTACATCTTTATTACAAAGTATGAGAGACTACCTTGACAGTATGAGAAGAGACGGTGATAACAGTTCTTTTGTATCATCTATGCAACTTGTAGATGAAGGTACTTATCCTGTCCAATGGGTAAGACAGGCTCTAGCAGAAGGTTTAAGAAACCTTGCAGATACTTGGAGAAAAATAGCAAATACGCCAGATTATCGATTTACAGAAGGCCGTAGTGTCAGTCATTATCTTCATGAAGCGGGACGTTGCGAAGGACTTGCAGAGGATATAAAAAGAGGTAGAGAATTTGGATATGCTGGACGGGTGATACCAGCAGTTACAGAACCATTTTCTATATAAACCGGATAATTGCGTTGAAAACAGGTTTAATCCTTTTGCAACATAAGAACTACATGCCGAAGCCGCTTGCGGACAGGGTTGCGGACATGGGGCCGCGCTCCCTTATAAGAGAGATGACAGACCTCCTGGCTGAAAGGAGAAGAACTTATCAAGGCAGGGTCATAAACCTCGGACAGGGCACGCCGCCTTTCTCCCTGCCTGAATACGTGAAGGAAAGGATTGCCCATGCAATCCTGCATGAGCCGGACATAAACCGGTACACCCTCCAGCCCGGATTGCCGGAACTGAGGGAAGCGGTTGCCGAAAAGATAGGTGCCCGCCCTGAAGACGTATACATATCGGCCGGGAGCATGGCAGGGCTCGGCCAGGCCGTGGCATCTGTAGTGAATCCCGGCGATGAAGTAATCCTCACGAACCCGCATTACGAGCCCATGAGAATTGTCACGCTCATGTGGGGAGGCGTGCCTGTTTATGCGCCCCTCATGGAAGAAGAGGGCTGGAAGCTGGATATGGAGCGCCTGAGGGATTCTGTGAGCGAAAGGACGAAGCTGATAGTCATAAACACCCCGGCGAACCCGACCGGAAAAATATTTTCGGAGGATGATATCAGGGAAGTGGCCGGGATAGCGGCAGAAAACGGGACGTATGTCCTGTGCGACGAGGCGTACAGATTTCTCACATATGACGGCGAAAGGCATGTAAGCATGATGTCGCTCGGTATTCAGGAAATGGATGAACTGCTCGTGACGTGCCTCACTGCTTCGAAGGAGGAGGCGATGACGGGTTTCAGGGTAGGCTATGTCCATACAAGGAACAGGAAACTGCTTGATGCCATGATAAAGTTCCATGACGCCCAGTCCATATGCGCCCCCTCCCTGTCGCAGTTTGCGGCATATTTCGCGCTCACGGGATCAAGGGATCACGTCGAAGGATTCAGGACTGAACTGGACAGAAGAAGGAAGCTTCTGAGGAAAAAAGCGGCGGAAATAGACGGCTTCGAATACGCTGAGCCGAAGGGCGCCTATTATGCGTTTGTCAGGTATGAGAGGGATATCAGCTCGCTTGACTATTCGAAGAGGCTTCTTGCAGAGGAGGGCGTCGCCACCATACCCGGAGAGACGTTCGGCTCCCTGGGGCAGGGGCACATAAGGATTTCATTCGCGGCCGCGCCGGAGGACATCGAGGAAGGCATGGAAAGGATAAAGGATTTCCAGAAAAGACTCGCATGAATTCGGATTTAAATCGGCATTTATCAAATGCCGATTAATTCAAATTCCAAAGGAATTCGGATTTAAATCATGGAATGCACTAGTTTTACTAATCTCTGAAGAACACATCTGGTGTTCTTAGAGGCCAAAAAGGAATGCCTCCGATAGCTCAACGGTAGAGCGCATGGCTGTAGTCTTCTTCTCAAAGAAGAAGGCACCCAGCGGGTGCTTTAAACAGAAACCGTGAGGTTCTGGGTTCAAATCCCAGTCGGGGGATTTTTGATTAAGAAAAAATCATGCAACCTGCTTAATCTGCATGGATGAGCAGACAGGGCACTTCATGCTCGAATAAAGCCAGTGATACTCGCACTCGCCGCACTGGTAATGCTTCGCCGGGTTCTTCGCGTGCTTGTAGACGCGCTTGCTGGCTTCATCAAGAATGGCTATGTCATCCTTCGTGAGGTAACCCCTAATCCTGCCGAACATGTTCTTCCCGTTCCTCCTGCCCAGCATCCCTTTCTTTTTCATGACTACACCCACCAAATGCCCACCATTTAGTAACTTCTATTTGGTAACAAAAGCTTTTAAGCGTTTCTATGGACAAAGAGAGTGTTGAAAATGTCAAATGAGCAAACAAAGTTCTTCCAAAGTTTTGGGCAAAAGCAGTGGAATTCTGCGGATTTAAATCCGTTTCTTCCAGATATAATCTTGGTTGGCGACCATGGCGGATGGGGTAGTCCCGTTCCCATTTCGAACACGGAAGAGAATCCATCCAGCGGCCATGAGAGTACTGAGCGAAGGCTTGGGAAATCGGGCACGTTGCTAACCATTTATGTTTTTTCTTCTGTAATTCCCGCGTAATTTCCTCCAACTTTTAAGAAGCCCGGCAACAAAGATATTGTAATTGTCAACGACCACCGTCTTCAGACGGTGGATTATTCAAGTACAACAAGTTCGTTGAGCATCTCAGATTTCCACCACCGTTTTAAAACGCTGGAAATCTGCAGATTTATAGCATAGCTGAGAGGTGCATGAAAATGTGGTGGGAAATTCCGGGTCATCTTGAATCCAGAGACGGAAATCTCTATATAGGAGGGCAGAGAGCAGAAGCCTTTGCGCATGTATACGGGACGCCGCTCCACGTATACAACGGCGACCGCGCTGTCCAGAACTACAGGAGATTTCACGATGCACTGGCCAGCCGCACAGAAATACCTGTAAGAGTGCACTATGCGATGAAAACCAATTCCCATAGAGGAATACTGGAGCTGCTTTGTCGAGAGGGCGCGTGGATTGATGCCGTTTCCCCGGGCGAGGCCATGCTTGCTGTCGACGCAGGTTATGCACCGGAGAAGATACTTTACACCGGCTCCAGCGTCAGCGTTGGTGACATGCGCATGGCGCTTAACCTCGGAGTAAGGATTAATATAGATTCTGCCGGACAGGTAGGCAGGATGTTAGAAGCCAACTGTAGAAGAAGTGGCTCCAGGCGCGTCCTTCCGGTATCGATAAGGGTGGACCCTGGCGTCACAGGAGCCGGCCACGTTCCCGAGAACATAACAACAGGACGCGTCACGATACACGGCGAAGAAGTGCCGACAAAATTCGGCGTGGACATGTCTGATATTCATGATGTCGTCAGGGAAGCCGATAGAATTTTTGGCGTTGCAGGACTGCACTTCCATATAGGCTCCAACTGGAGGACGGAAGAGGAAATAGTGGCATTTCTAGGGAACCTGGATGCTGCACTGGGAGTTGCGAAAGATGCACATGGATACATGGGACGCAACCTGGGATACGTAGACTTTGGGGGCGGGCCCGGAGTAAGATACAGGAAAGAGCACCGTGAGTTCCCGGTTGAAAGGTATGCAGATGAAACGGTTACAAGAGTCGACGAATCAGGACTCGTCCCGGACGCGCTGGCATTCGAGCCCGGAAGATACATATCAGGCGATTCAGGCATACTGCTCGCCACGGTCACGGACGTGAAGAGAAAAAGCGGCGAGACAGTCGTGGGGCTGGATACGGGGTTCAACCACCTACCGAGGCCTGAAGTATACAACTCACACCACCACATAGTCCTTTGCGGGAGGGCCGACTCGGAGCTTGAAGGGAAATTCATGTTCGCAGGCAACGTGTGCGAGACAGGCGACTTTCTTTCACGCGACCCGATAAGAAGGGAAACGACGCGCCCCAGAGAAGGCGATGTGGTAGCGTTCCTGACAACAGGCGCTTACGTGAAGGCCATGGAGATGACAAACTACAACACGCGGCCTCCGGTACCGGAATTGCTTCTTGCCGGAGGCAAGTCTTATTCACTCACGACAGAAAAAGTAGTTTCCGAGACGACCATGTTATGAAATGGGCCCGACTCTAGATTCTGAAATATGGCGAATATACCTATACGGGCACAAAATTAAGTATTTAAATATATGTGGACGTATATAATGGTATGCCATATCACGAAATAAAGATGCGCGACAGGAAGCGATATAATTACATAGTTCATACTATACGCGATGACAATAAATGGAAAAAGGTAAGGAAATACATCGGCGAAGGACATTTATCAGAAGAGAAAATTAAAAAGGAACTGCAGAATTTTGATAAGCTTCTCGTCAAAACGAATTATCTTACGGAAGAACAGAAGGATTTTATTGAAATTATAAGACTGCGTTTTTTTAACTATCTGAAAAAAGGAGGCAAAGTAATTTCAGGAAAATTTAATGAGTGGTTTTTTACCGAGCTTACTTACAATTCCAATGCCATTGAGGGCAGCACTGCAAACAAAAGAGAAACATCGATGATAATAAACGATGGTGTAGCGCCGAAAAATATATCTTTGCGCGAGATTTACGAGGCAAAAAATCATAAAAAAGCGCTTGAGTATCTCCTTTCTTACCAAGGAGATATAAATGAATGGTTAATAAAAAGACTTCATTGGGTATTGATGGAGGATATAGACGAAAAGCGCGGAAAATACAGGAAAGTTCCGGTTTTCATCCTTGGCTCCGATGTTGAGTTGCCGAACCACGGAGATATACCAAAGTTAATGAAAGACCTTATAGTTTGGTATAAACAAAACAAAAATCTGCATCCGCTGGAACTTGCAGCCTTGCTTTCGATGAAGTTTGTGAGCGTACATCCATTTACAGACGGAAATGGAAGGGTATGCCGCCTTCTAATGAATTACATACTAAAGAAGAATAATTATCCTGAAATCAATATTTATGTAAAGGATCGAAACAATTATCTGCGGGCAGTCAGGGCGGCAAATGACGGGAAATACGACCAAATCATAGATTTTCTTGTAAGAACTTTGAAGAAAAATTATGGATTCCTGAAGAATGAATGAAGTGGGCCCGACGGGATTCGAACCCGCGACTCCCTGCTTTCTCCCCTTTGCTGGCGCAAAGTCGAGGCCATTTTACGGGGGTAAGAGGCAGGTGCTCTATCCTGAACTCGTTTCTTGATTAAACTTCTTTCCGAAAGAAGTTTACCAGGCTGAGCTACAGGCCCAATTTCTTCGAAATTGCGCCTACATTTCGAAAACCTCTGGTTTTCAAAATACAGGCCCTACATAAGCGCCTCGGCCGGGATTCGAACCCGGGTCATGGCCGTGACAGGGCCATATGCTAGACCGCTACACTACCTTTGCCGCCATTTCTGGCTGAGGCAATTCCATCCAAGGCGATTGAATCATTGATTTTTCTCTATTTAAAATATACTTTCTTTGTGAAACATTAGTTCCGGACATGCGATATCCATATTTTAACCATATCGCTATTTTTGTCAGGTGTTTTTCATTCCTGAATTACAGCAATATCACAAAATTCTCCGCTATGTAGAATATAACCAGGCCGGAGATTATGCCGGCTGCAACGTCGCTCCAGAAATGCTTCTTCAGCCACACGCGCGAAACCATGACAAGCGCGGCTACCAGGACGACGAACGCCTTCAGCAGAAGCGGCATCGAAGTAGTCCAGAAGACCAGGGCGAGGAATATCACCCTTGCGGAATGGACGCTGGGGAACGATGACGCCTCGAACTTCTCCCACAAAGCCTTGTACCCCATCTTGTTGGGCCTGTCCTTGTAGAAAACCAGCTTCAGAGGGACGTTAATAATATACATCAGGAAGGCTCCTGCCAGGAGCTTGTAGAATACCCGGATGTCCAGGAAATACGAGAACACAAGTAGAACGGCGTAGAACGTTATGCCGCCCATAGCCGTCACGTCCTTCATGACGGAATTGAGGTAATATGACACTGCCTTCATGAATCCCAATTGAACACTGCGTTTAAGAAGATTTTTGAAATGCTTTTGGTATGAGAAAAACAGCCTGGATTGCGGGAGCAACGATGTTGGCAACATTTCTGCCGCATGGGGCTGAATCCGATACGACAGTTGGTGCCAATATCACACTGAACGGCGCTTATGTAGCCTCCCCGGGCTTTGTTCTTGAGGAAGAGCCTGTAATCCAGTCCTCGGTCATGGCGGGCAGAAACGGCTTCTACGGGATGCTGTGGTCAAATGTCAATACGGCAAAAGGCCTTACCGAAGCCGATATAACAACGGGCTATGGAGGAACTTACAGAGGAATGGATTTTGACGCTTCATACAACTTCTTCGATTTGATGGGCATAGGCCAGGATAAGACGGAAGAATCCATGAATTGTGGCTTACGATGCAGAAAGAAGGGATGAGCGTCAAGGTCGTCCAGAACCTCGAAGGCGGCAGCCTCGAAAATGAGAGGGGAAGGTATGTTCATGTGAAAGTGAACTACAAAGGGCGTGCCGGAAGGATTCCTTTCTATGCGAACGCCGGCGTCCAGTATAACAACCGATATTTCATAGAGGGTTCAGGCTTCAGCATAGCCACGGGAGAGGCAGGCGTCCCGTTCTCCGCAGGCGGACTTTCCTTCAAGGCTTTCGCAAGATTCCAGAAAGGCATGAAGAAAGGCTTTGACGACAAGGCTTATGCGGGCTTTTCTGTGGGTTACGGGCGATGAGGTTTTACATTTAAATCCTTTTTGAGAAAAATTGTAGACGGCGAAAATATATGGTTGCAAGACAAGATAATAATTTTGAATATAAAGTAGAATTTGAAGACGGGTTAAGGCCTGCTTTTGCTGTTTATGGCGTCGATATAAAACGAGATGAATTTTACAGAGTTTTTGCACTTGTCGACATCTGTGTTGGAGCAGGTTATGAGGTATTAGGCTTTGTCAGAGATGAAGACCGCGACGGTGTACAATATCGCACAAAAGGTCAAACAGACTACTCTGTATCTGCCCGCGATTTTAATTCACAAATTCCGAGAAATGCCAATTGGGAAGATGAATTTTTAGATGTAATAAGAAAGCAGGGAATGAATTGCATCAAGGTCGGCGACCGAACGCAGATTAATCCTGCTGTTGGGCATCATGCAGATTTATATGCGGGGCAGTTTGAGGAATTGGAAAGAAGGGTCAAGGATTTGTTCAAGGCATTTATCATAGAGCATCCGGGCTACGGATATGAGGCTGTTTTCCCCAAAAACAACGTTTTATAAATGCAAAAATTCCCAGATTTTTTACACATCTGCAAAAAGCAAGGCTTTTTGAGATGCTGAAAACCCCTGGTTTTCACACACAAATCCGCCGCCCAAGAAACGATGGATTTATAAAGTAACATTCGTTACATAATGTAGATAATCATGGCAGCCAAGACGAAAGAGAAGGAAGAGAAGAAGCACATAAACATCTTCGAGAGCGTCCTGGTGCCGAAGCACGCCACGCTCTCGGCCGACGAAAAGGCCGAGCTGCTGAAAAGGCTCAACATAACGCCGAAGCAGCTCCCGAGGATAAAGGAAGACGACCCGGCAGTGGAAGCGATAGGCGCGAAGAAGGGCGACATCCTGAAGATAACGAGGAACTCGATGGTTGCCGGCGAATACATCTACTACAGGGTCGTCGTCTGAGCCGGATTTTCCCACTCACAAGCCTTTTAAGCTTTTGTTATATTAGAATAAAGATTGTCGCGCCCACTTTTTAAAATTATAAGTGCTACATAAAGGTCTGTCCGTCGGCTGGTGAAGAAATGGAGGAGTACAAAACACTGCTTAAGTCTTTCAAGGATTCCGTCGGATTCATAGACCACCAGATAAAGTCGTTCAACGAATTCGTTGATTTCCGCGTCCAGAAGATAATAAACGAGATAGGCGAGATACAGCTCGAGACGCCCGAGCTCGCCGAGTTCAAGATACAGCTCGGAAAGGTCAGGATACCCCAGCCGTGCGTCAAGGAGGCCGACGGCGCCACCCGCACCATCACCCCCTTCGAGGCGAGGATACGAGACCTGACTTATTCTTCCCCAATATACGTCGAGATGATACCCATCATAAACGGCGTGAAGCAGGAGCCCCAGGAAGTGAAGCTCGGGGACCTGCCTATAATGCTGAAGTCCAAGATGTGCACGCTGAGCGGACTCAGCGAGGAGGAGCTCGTGAACAGCGGGGAGGACGCGAGGGATCCCGGCGGCTATTTCATAATCAACGGCACGGAGAGGGTCATAGTCATGGTGGAGGAGGTCCTCTCGAACAGGCCCATAATAGAGGTGAAGAAGGACGGCGAAAGCGCCAGGATAAACTCCGAGGCGTCGGGCTTCGTGCAGAGGCACCTCATAGAGAGAAAGAACGGCATAATAACCATATCGTTCGCGAACGTGAAGAAGCTGCCCGCAGTTGTCCTCCTGAGGGCGCTGGGAATGGAGACCGACAAGGAGGTAATAGAGGCCATAACCAGCGAAAGGGACGAGATGCAGGAGATATACTTCAACATTTACGAGTCCGACGTCAAGACGGTCGACGAGGGCAAGGACTATATCAGCAAGAAGATGAAGATAACCCAGAAGGAATACAGCGACAAGCGCGTCAACGACGTACTGGACAAGTACCTTCTGCCGCACCTCGGCCAGGATAAGAAGGCTAGGATGGACAAGGCCATCTACCTGTCAAAGATAGTGAAGAAGATACTGAAGGTGGGCATGAAGAAGGCCGCCGAACAGGACATAGACCACTACTCCAACAAGAGGCTCAGGATGGTCGGCGACTTCATGGAAATACTCTTCAGGTCGGTCCTGCTCGGGAAATACGGCCTCGTCTCGAGGATAGTATACTCATACCAGAAGCTCGTCAAGAGGGGCAAGATGCCCTCGATAAAGTCCATAGTTGAGAGCGACTACCTGACGAAGAGGATAGTCTCGCACATGGCGACAGGGCAGTGGATAGGCGGAAGGACAGGCGTCTGCCAGCGCCTCGAAAGGACGAACTTCGTAAGGACCATAGCGCATCTGAGGAACGTGATATCGCCCCTTTCGTCTTCGCAAGAGCACTTCGAGGCCAGGGCGCTGCACGGGACGCACTGGGGAAGGCTGTGCGCGGAGGAGACGCCTGAAGGGGTGAACATAGGCCTGAGGAAATACCTCGCGATAATGGCCATGATATCGGACACCTCGACAGAGAAGGAAAAAGAGCCGATACTTGACATGGCAAAGAAGGAGATGCCGATAGACATGAAGGGCATCACGGAAGGCAAGCATGTCGTGCTTCTCGACGGGAAGATACTATGCATGACGGACCAGCCGGAAAAGTTCGTGCAGAAGCTCCGCGACAAAAGAAGGTCAGGCGCCCTGGATTCGGGGATAAACGTGTCCTTCGTTCCGGAGTTCGAGGAAGTCCACATAAACACCGATTCCGGGAGGCTGCAGAGGCCCCTTATAATAGCGGAGAACGGAAAGCCCAGGCTCACCGGAGAGCATATGGAAAAGCTGAAGAAAGGTGAAATATCATGGAACGAGCTGATAAAGAACGGCATTATCGAATATCTGGACGCCGAGGAGGAGAACAATTCATACGTGGCGCTGAACAGGAACTACATGGACAATGACAGGAGCCACATGGAAATAAACGACGGCATAATCCTCGGGCTTTCCGCATCGCTCGTTCCTTTCCCGACCCACGACAGGGGTGACAGGGTGAATTTCGGCGCCAAGATGTTCGGGCAGGCCCTCGGAATATTCGCGACAAACTACCTCATGAGGACCGACACGAAATCCGACATACTTGCATATTCGCAGATACCGCTGGTCACGACAGCAGTGACGGACCAGGTCAACCTTGACGAGCATCCCCAGGGGCAGAACATAGTAATAGCGATGATGAGCTACAAGGGGTACAACATGGAAGACGGGATAGTATTCAACAAGGCCTCCATAGAGAGGGGATTCGGAAGGTCTTATTTCTTCAGGAGCTATGTCACCGAGGAGAAAAAATACTGGGGCATAGAGAAGGACGAGATAAAGATACCGGACAAGAGCGTCAACGGATACAAGACAGAGGAGTCATACGCCAGCCTGGACCAGGACGGCGTGATAAACAGGGAAATAGAGGTTGCAGCGGGCGACGTCATAGTGGGCAAGGTATCGCCGCTTCGCTTTTTTGGCCCTGTTGAAAGCTTCATGTCGGAAACGGAGAACAGGCGGGAAACGTCGGAAATCATAAGATACGGCGAGGAAGGGATAGTCGACAACGTCATCGTGAGCGAAACAATAAACGGCAACAAGCTCGTGAAGATAAACGTCAGGACAGAGAGGATACCGGAGCTCGGGGACAAGTTCACCAGCAGGCACGGCCAGAAGGGCGTCATATCGCTTATAATCCCGGAGGAGGACATGCCTTTCACGGAGAACGGCGTGATACCGGACATCATAGTCAATCCGCACGCAATACCGTCCAGGATGACCATAGGGCAGCTCCTGGAGATTATAGCCGCCAAGGTGTCGGCGCTCACAGGAGCAAGAATAGACGCGTCGGCGTTCAACAGCGACGAGGCCGTGAGCGAGGAGTCAATGAGGAAGGCCCTCACCGGCATGGGATTCAGGGACGATGCCAAGGAACCGATGTACCACGGCGTGACAGGGAAGAAGCTCGAAGGCCGCATACTCGTCGGGCCGTGCTACTACCAGAAGCTGCATCACATGGTCGCCAACAAGCTCCAGGCAAGGGCAAGAGGGCCCGTTACGCTGCTGACGAAGCAGCCCACCGCGGGCCGCGCAAAGCAGGGCGGGCTGAGGCTGGGGGAAATGGAGAAGGACTGTTTAATAGCACACGGAGCTGCGCTCCTCCTGAAGGAGAGGTTCAGCTCAGACAAGTACACGATACCGGTATGCAAGCAGTGCGGGCTTGTGGCGGTGGAAGACCATATCAAGGGGAAGAAATACTGCGCGGTGTGCAAGAAGAGCAAGATAACGGATGTCGAGATGTCTTACGCATTCAAGCTCATGCTCGACGAGCTGAAATGCTTAGGCATATATCCGAGGATAAATTCGGAAGAGTGATGCTCATGACTAACATAAAATCCATAGGCTTCGGGTTCCTGTCGCCCAAGATAATAAAGGAGATGTCAATGGTGAAGATAGAGCACGCGGAGCTCTACGACCCGGACGGCTATCCGATAGACAACGGGCTCGCGGACCTCCACCTCGGCGTGGTGGACCCGGGACTGAGGTGCAGGACATGCGGCGGCACCATCGGCCAGTGCCTGGGCCATTTCGGGTATCTGGAGCTCGTGAAACCCGTCGTCCACCCGCTGTACGGGAAGAAAATTTATCTCATACTCATGTCAACATGCAGGGAATGCTCAAGGCCCCTCGCGAACGAGGAGGACGTGAAGAAGATGAGCAATCCCCTGGCACTGATATACAAGAAAAGGAAGATGACATGCCCCCACTGCAAGGCCAAGCAGAAGGAGATGGAATACCAGAAGCCCACGTCCTTCAGGGAGGGCAAGAACGAGCTCACGAGCGAGGAAGTCAGGCAGCGCCTCGAGAAGATAAGCGACGACGACGTGAAGCTCCTGAAGATAAAGGGCGGCAGGCCGGAATGGTTCGTGCTGACGATACTCCCGATACCGCCCGTGACCGTGAGGCCGTCGATAACGCTCGAGACCGGGGAGCGCAGCGAGGACGACCTCACGCACAAGCTCGTGGACATAGTCAGGATAAACGAAAGGCTGAGGAAGAACCTGGAGATAGGCGCGCCCGACTTCATAATAGCGGACATATGGGAGCTTCTCCAGTACCACATCTCGACTCTGATGAGCAACGAGATATCGACCCTGCCGCCGGCAAGGCACAGGTCCGGCCGCGCGCTAAAGACGCTCATGCAGAGGCTGAGCAAGAAGGAAGGCAGGTTCCGCGGCAACCTCTCGGGCAAGAGGGTCAACTTCTCGGCGCGTACCGTCATAACGCCCGACTCCCAGATATCAATCAACGAGATAGGGGTGCCGCTCGAAATCGCGAGGGAACTCACGGTATCCGAAAAGGTGAACAAGAGCAACATCGAGCTCATGAAGAGCCTCATACTCAACGGAAGCGCCGCATATCCCGGCGCGAACTACGTCGTCAGGATGGACAATGTCAGGAAGAAGATAACGGACGAAAACAAGAAGGACATATCCAACGAGATAGACGTCGGGTACATGGTCGAGAGGCATCTCAAGGACGGCGACATAGTCGTGATGAACAGGCAGCCTTCCCTGCACAGGATGAGCATGATGGCCCACCGCGTCAGGGTCATGCCGTTCAGGACGCTCCGCCTCAACCTGGCGGTGACGATACCATACAACGCCGACTTCGACGGGGACGAGATGAACATACACGTCCCGCAGACGGTGGAAGCCCAGACCGAGGCGAGGATGCTCATGAGCGTGGAGAAGCACATAAGGTCGCCGAGATACGGACTGCCTGTGATAGCCGGAAAGCACGACCACATAACAGGCGCATGGCTCCTCACGAAGGACGACGCCAGGTTCACGAAGCAGGAAGCCGCTGACCTCCTGTTCTCGATAGGCATAGAAGATTTCGAGGCGAAGGAGGAGTATACGGGCAAGGAGATATTCAGCATGATACTCCCGAAGGACCTCAGCGTGGAATACAAGTCGTCGTCAGGCGAGGAAGTCGTAATAAAGAACGGCGTCCTGAAGAAGGGCGTCATAGACGACAGGTCCCTTGGCGAGAAGAAGGGGAAGCTCATAGACGTCATAGAGAGGAAATACGACCACGAGACCACGAGGAAATTCATCGACAGCATATCGAGGCTGGCGCTGGAAGTGATAACGCGCAAGGGATTCAGCATATCCATCAGCGACGAGGACATAAGCCACAAGGCGTCCAAGAGGATAGAGAAGATACTCGAGGAATATGAGGAGACAGCGGAGAAGCTCATAAAGGACTACAACGCGGGGCGCACGGAGAAGGTGCCGGGGATGACGCCCGAGATGGTCCTCGAGAACAGGATACTCCAGCTCGGCGGCTCGGCCTCGAACCAGGCGAACGAGATAATAAAAGGCGACCTTCCGTGGAACTCGGCCGTCATCATGGCCAGGACGGGGGCGAGGGGAAGCTTCGTCAACCTGACGCAAATATGCGGATTCGTCGGGCAGGAAACGCTTGGCGGGGAGAGGATAAACAGGGGATACGTGAACAGGACTATATCGGCGTTCAAGCCCGGGGAGATGAGCCTCAAGGCAAAGGGCTTCGTCAGCCACGGATACAAGGTCGGCCTCGACCCGTTTGAGTTTTTCTTTGACGCCATGAACTCAAGGGAAAATCTCATGGACAAATCACTCCATACAAGGCACTCGGGCTACATGGAGAGGCGCCTTGTCTCGGCGCTGCAGGACCTCAGGGTGGAATACGACGGCACGGTTCGCGACAGCAAGAACCACATAATCCAGTTCGTCGCCGGCGAGGACGGCGTGGACCCGGCCAAGAGCGACGGCGGAAAGGTCAACATGGAGAGGATATTGGGATGATGCTTTCAAAGAAGACGGCGGAGGATTTCGAGAAATACTGCAAGGAGAACAAGCTCAGCGACAAGCAGAGAGAAGAAAAACGCGCTCCTGCAGAAGCTCGTGATAAAATACATGTACGAGCCGGGAGAAGCGATAGGCATAATAGCCGCGCAGAGCATTTCCGAGCCGGCGACCCAGATGTGTACTGATTTCAGCGAAAAAATACTCGTCAAATTCAAAGAAGGAATTTATACAGTTACAATAGGAGAGATTGTAGATAGCGTGATGAACGAAGGATACGAAAAATTCGGCAGTTATGAAATAAGAAACCTGCCGGATGAAGCTGAAATTCTGGTTCCAAGTCTTGATAGAAATGAACGAATGGAATGGAAAAGGATTACAGCTTTTTGCAGACATAAGAGCCCTGAATTTCTGCTGGAGGTGAAAACAAAGTCAGGGCGTCGTGTAAAGGCAACTGCATATCATTCTTTTGTAACCAAAATGAATGGAAAAATAATTCCAACTGCCGGCAAGGATTTGAAAATCGGGGACAAAATACCCGCAATAAAAAATTTATCTGACTTATTTGCAACTAATACTATGGTGTCTGGAAATAACGTGTTTTTATCAAGAATCATATCAAAGTCAGGAATTTTATGGGATGAAATAACGGAAATCAACAAAATAGAGCCATCGGCACCATATGTTTATGATATTACTGTTGATGAAAATCACACATTTACAACATCAGAAGGACTGATTGTGCACAACACCATGCGTTCGTACACCATGGCATCGCAGAGCGACAGGCTGAGCAAGGTCACGCATGCGTTCGTACACCATGGCATCGCAGAGCGACAGGCTGAGCAAGGTCACGCACGGGCTGCCGCGGCTGATAGAAATATTCGACACCAGGAAGAGCTTCGCGAAGAACATGATAATATACCTGAAGGCCGAATACAACACGAAGGAGAAGGCGAGGGACATAGCGAACACGATAAAGGAGAGCAGGATTGCCGACATAATACTATCCGACTCGATAGACCTGGCGGAGAACTCGATAGAGCTCGAGCTTGACAACGAGTCCGACAGGGACATCACCAAGTCGGTCATAGAGAAGTACATCAAGGAAGCAGAAATAAGCTCAAGAGGCAGGAAGATAACAATAAAGCCCAAGAAGGAGAACATAAAGAACCTGAGGAAGCTGAAGACGAAGGCGATGAGGCTCCATATAAGGGGAATCCAGAGCATAGACAACGTCGTCGTCATAAAGGACAACGAGGACTGGATAATACAGACCACGGGGAGCAACCTCAAGAAAGTGTTCCAGATAGACGGAGTCGACATACACAGGACCACGACAAACGACATCTACCAGGTCCTCGAGGTGCTCGGCATAGAGGCCGCGAGGAACATGATACTCCGCGAGACGCTGAACACGCTGGGCGAGCAGGGGCTGGACGTGGACGTCAGGCATATCCTGCTGCTGGCCGACATGATGAGCTTCGACGGCACCGTGAAGGACATAGGACGCTACGGCGTTTCCGGAAAGAAGTCGTCCGTCCTGGCGAGAGCCAACTTCGAGGAGACGAAGAAGCACCTGATAAACGCCTCGTTCTCCGGCGAGACAGACAGGCTCGACGGCATAATAGAGAACATAATAGTGGGCCAGATAGCCCCTGTCGGCACCGGCATGGTGAAACTTGGCATAGACATGGAAAAGATGAAGGCGCTGGCCAGGAAGAAATAAAACCTTTATAAAATATGCAATGTTCCTTTATATGGAAGGCGAATGGTTGTGAAAAATAAAATGGGATACGGCTTATCGGAGATATGGGGTATACAAATAATATGGCAATACGATTCGCCGGAGGCGAAGGGTATATGGAAACGATAGAAAAGCTCCCGGACGGCAGTCCCGTGACAGGAACGAGGGAAGTAGTGAAGGCCATAAACAGCGGGAAAGTCAGGAAAGTAGTCCTGTCCTCCAACTGCCCGGATTTCCTTCTGAAGAGGATAAAGGACGCCACGAAATTCAACGAGAGCAGCGTCGAAATTGTCGGCTTCACCGGAGACCAGGCCGACCTGGGAACGAAGATAGGGAAGCCCTTCCCGGTCGCACTAGTCGGCTACCAATAGCATAGTGATAAAATGAAAGTTACCCTGGACGCCAGTCAGATACAGTCTATAAACATGTTCCAGAACCTGACGAATTCTTCGGTAATGGACTTCGCCGAGGACAGCGGCGACATATATTTCGTGGTAGGCGAGGGCCAGTACGGCCTCGCGGTCGGCAAGGGCGGCGCGAAGATAAAGAACGCCGAGCGCGCGTTCAAGAAGAGGATACGGGTGTTAGAGTACTCGCCGGACATGGAGCAGTTCATAAGGAACGTGTTCCAGGACGTGCAGCAGGTGCAGAGGGACGGCGACATGGTGCAGGTGAGGATAAAGCCCGCCAGCAGGCCGAGAGCGATAGGGAAAAACGGCAGCTACATAAGGATAATCAACCACTTCCTGAAGCGGCTGTTCGGCGTCGAGGCCAAGGTCAAGTGACATTTCCAAAAAACACTTTTTATACTTTGTCTTTCATCTTATAGAAGGATAACAATGACGGGAGAATTCGGTGCTAGAAAGCTGAGCAGGGACAGGAAAAGGTTCAGATGGAAGAAGACCAAATACAGGACCCGCGTCCTGCAACTGAAGAAGAAGAAGGACCCGATGGAGAACGCCCCGCAGGCCCGCGGAATAGTCCTTGAAAAGAGGATGATAGAGCAGAAACAGCCCCATTCCGGCCTCATAAAGTGCGTCAGGGTCAGGCTGGTGAAGAACGGCAAGCAGGTAACGGCATTCGTGCCGAAGAGCGGGGCGATAAGTCATATTTCCGAGCACGACCAGGTTATCGTCGAGGGCATGGGAGGCTCGCAGGGCGGCTCGGTCGGCTCCATGTCAGGATTGAAGTTCAAGGTCTTCAAGGTGAACGACCTCTCCCTTGAAATGGTGCGGACGGGAAGGAAGCAGAGATCCACGAAGTGATGACATGATGAAGGAAAAAAGGCCCGCGAAGAGAAGGACAAAGAAGCAGGGCATCGAGAAAAGGGAAAAGACGAAGTTCACAGGCATGAAGCTTTTCGGCAGATGGGATTCCAATTTCGAGCTCATGGATCTCGGCATGAAAAACTACATAAATATAGAGCCGCGGTTGCTGCCGCGCTCCGCAGGCACCCACAGGAACAGGTTCCACAAGTCCAGGATGCATGTGGTCGAGAGGCTCGCACTGCATATGATGATTTCGGGCCACGCAGGAAAGAAGCACAAGCTTACATCAGGAAAATTCGGCGGAAGTTTCTCGACAGCCCTTGAGATCGTGGAGAAGGCGCTTGACATACTGGAGAAGAAGGAAAAAAAGAATCCCGTCGAGATACTCGTCAGGGCCATAGAGAATTCAGCGCTGAGGGAGGAGATAATGACATACCAGCTTGGCAGCATAGTCGCAAGGGAGGCCGTCGTCACGGCGCCCCAGAGGAGGGTCGACAAGACGCTGAGGTTTTTCGCGCAGGCCGCTTACAGGTCGGCTTTCAACAAGAAGAAGCGCACTCATGAGGCGCTTGCTGACGAGATATACGCCGCATACAAGGGCTCAACCGACTCATATGCGGTGAAGGAAAAGGACCGCGTTGAGCGCGAAGCGGGCGGCGCCAGGTAAGTTTCTATCACATCCGGCTAAAACCTGCCCTTCGACGCCGCCTCTTCGCCGAGATGCTCCGTGCAGTTCACGAGGCGGACAACGGGCTTGCCGCCAGCGATTTCTATAATATTGACACAGGCGTTCTCCTGCTGCACGTCATGGGCTTTCTCTAGGGGGACGTGGTTGACGACGGAGAGGAACACCCTGTTGAGGCTGCCGTGAGCGACGACGACGACCGTCTTGCCCGCGTATTTCTCGAGCAGCATCCTGTAGAACGACCCTATCCTTTCTTTCATGTCAATATAGCTTTCGCCTCCCGAAGGCCTGAACTCATGCTTCGGCAGCCCGGACTTTTCCATCATGTCGAAATACTCGTCCCTCGTTATGCCCTCGAGGCTCCCGAATTTCCTCTCGGATATCCGGTCGTCATATATTATTTTGAGGCCGTGCTGTCTGGCGATTTCCCGGGCCGTAAGGTCGGCGCGCTCCAGAGGACTTGAGATTACAGCGTCTATATGCTCTTTGGCGAGGCGGCTCGCGACTTTCTTCGCCTGCTCCATCCCCTTCGGCGACAGCCTGCCGTACGCCTGGCCCTGGACGATGTGCTGCGCGTTCTCCACCGTCTCGCCGTGGCGTATAAGGAAGATTTTCATGAAAATCTTTCCGGAACAATGCTTATAAAGTGAAGCAAATAAAGAATCCCGACATGTTTATTTGCTTCACATATGCTCAAAAAGCGAAGCTTTTTGGCATCTCGGAATACTTTGTCTTCCGCAGATAGTGCCCAAGAAAACTAATATCCTGAATGTTTCCTTGGAGCACTATAAATCCACATTTTCAAATGCGGATTTGCATGCCGAAATCCGGGGAGAATTCCGGCATTATAAGATTAAGAGAGGCAAAAGAAACCTATTTTAATCTTCCCTTCAAATAAAATAGAGATGAAAATGAAGGGTGCACTTTTGTTTTATTGACTGGAGTAGCGGCGTCTTCTACTTGTTTCACCGGAACAATTTTCAAAGACGCATATTATATTGGAGGATATATCATGGCAAAAGACAAGACCGAGCTCATAGCGGAACTGATGCACAAGCCCGAGATGATAAGGAACATAGCGATTGCAGCCCATATCGACCACGGAAAATTTTAGAGATATTCTCTGAAATCCGAATAGACAACTCTTACCGACTCTCTTGTAGCGGGAGCAGGCATGATGTCGGAGGAGCTTGCCGGCCAGCAGCTCTTCACGGACTTCGACAAGCAGGAGCAGGAAAGGGGTATCACGATTTTCTCCGCCAACGTGTCCATGGTACATGATGTCGAGACTGATGACGGCACCAAATCTTATCTTATCAACCTCATAGACACGCCGGGGCATGTCGACTTCGGCGGCGACGTCACGAGGGCCATGAGGGCGGTGGACGGCGCGGTCATCCTCACTGACGCGGTCGAGGGCGTGATGCCGCAGACGGAGACCGTGGTGAGGCAGGCTTTGCGCGAAAGGGTGAAGCCGGTTCTTTTCATAAACAAGGTTGACCGCCTGATTCGCGAGCTGAAGCTGACGCCGGAGCAGATGCAGCAGCGCTTCGTGGCCATAATAACGCAGGTCAACAGGCTCATACAAAAATATGCCGAGAAGGAATTTGCCGAGAAATGGCTTGTGAAGGTGGACGACGGCTCGGTCGCGTTCGGCTCGGGATACAGGAAGTGGGCGATATCCATACCCTACATGAAGAAGAACAACATATCGTTCAAGGACGTAATAGAATACACATCGTCCGGAAGGGATGATGAGCTTTCGAAGAAGGCGCCGCTCCACAGGGTCGTTCTCAACATGGTAACGAGGCACCTTCCGAACCCGAAGGAAGCGCAGAAGTACAGGATAACCAAGATATGGCACGGGGACGTCGGCAGCGAAGCCGGGAAAAACATGCTGAACATGGACGAGAAGGGGCCTCTCGCGATGATAATAACGAAAGTAGTGCCTGACCCGCACGCCGGCCTGGTCGCTGCTGGAAGGATATTCTCGGGCATGGTGAAGAAGGGGCAGGAAGTAAGGCTTGTGGGCCAGCACATGACAAAGAGGATACAGCAGGTTTCCGTCTACAAGGGCGCCCAGAGGGTGCAGATGGATGAGATACCGGCAGGCAACATCGTCGGCATAGTCGGCCTGACTGACACTTTTTCCGGGGAAACGCTGTGCGACCCCGAGAAGGAGATAGAGCCGTTCGAGGCCATAAAGCACATGTTCGAGCCTGTCGTCACGAAGAGCGTCGAGTGCAAGGACCCGAAGGACCTGCCAAAACTCATCGGGTTCCTCAAGCAGGTCAGCAGGGAAGACCCCACGCTCACGGTGAAGATAGACGAGGAAACAGGGGAATATCTGGTATCGGGCCTCGGCGAGCTCCATATAGACGCCAAGATAGAGAGGCCGCTGAAGGACAAGGGAATAGAAATAGTCGCGTCGCCGCCGATAGTCATATACAGGGAGACGATAAGGGGCGGGAGCCCTGTCGTCGAGGGAAAGTCTTCAAACAAGCATAACAGGTTCTTCATGAAAGTCGAGCCCCTGGAAGACGGCGTCTACGAGGCGCTTGCAGAGGGTAAGATAAACGAGAAGAACGTCAGGAAGTACATAAAGGAGGTCACCCAGCAGCTTACTGAGGCCGGGCTGCCGAGGAACGAGGCAAAGAAGCTGCAGGAAATCCACAACAGGTGTCTCCTCATAGACGGAACCAAGGGCATACAGTACCTGAACGAGACCATGGAGCTGATAATCGAGGCATTCACCAGCGTGACGGACAGCGGGCCGCTCGCCAGAGAGCCGTGCTCCGGCATGAAAATCATGATAGATGACGCGAAGCTTCACGAGGACGCGATACACAGGGGGCCTGCGCAGGTCCTGCCTGCGGTAAGCGATGCGATAAAGGAGGCCATACTGAGGGCGAAGCCGTCCATACTGGAGCCGATACAGGTGATAAGGATAGACGTCCCTGAGGAGCTGATGGGGCCTGCCATGAACCAGGTGCAGAACAAGAGGGGCCAGGTGATGGATGTCAAGACAGAGATGGGCGCGGCGCAGATACAGGCGAAGATGCCAGTCGCCGAGATGTTCGGGTTCGAAGGCCAGCTGAAGAGCGCCACAGGCGGCAAAGGCTTTTACTCATTGATAGACGTGATGTTCGAGAAGTTGATAGACGTGATGTTCGAGAAGTTGCCTGAAGAGCTGAAGCAGGGCGTTATCCAGAGGATACGCGAGAAGAAGGGCCTCAACAAGGACGCGCCGCTGTCGTTATAGAGGCTCGTTCTGTAACATCTACGGGACTTTGAGGTTGATGTAACAGATTGGACTTTATTTTTTGCCTTTGCTCATTTGTTTTAATTGGTCTTTTTCCCACCTACAGCAATGTCCACAACATTCTCCACATTCGTCGCAATTTACAGGATGCGAACACTTATAACAAACTCTCTTTCCCATGCTTCTATTTCTAAATATTTGTCTTTAAAGTTTTCTTCTCCTCGTTTTGTGTGACATTTGTGGGACTTTCAAGGATTTAAACGCTTTTTTCAAAGTATTGACAATAAACCACAACGGTGATTATAATAACAAATTATTTTGATATTGCACGGCTTGCAAGAGGAAATGTAGATTCAGACTCTTTAGATATTTTAGTCTGTGGTAATACATTTACAGACCTTCCGAATCCGTATCCTACGACACAAGTAAATGATTATCTTAAAAAATCCGGTCATAACTCAACATTGGCTGAAGAAAACAATAAAGAAGATCCAGAAAAGACCATATTTTGTATCAAAAGGGGTGTACCTCTTGGTTCAATGATAGATGGATGGCTTTGTGGTAGTAACAAGACCAAGATAGAGTACGATACAGCCGAAGAATTATGCGAGCTGCTACATGAGGAATTGAGGGAAAGAAAGCTGGTTTTAAGAGTCAGAAAACGTCTTGGAGTGAAGTTAAATGAATAATAGAAATTCTTATAAATTGCGTACATATATATATAGGTGCCTGCCATGAAAAATGAGCTTCTTACTATTTTTGATGACTCTGACTCACTTGCCATACTTATAGCTCTTTATCATTGGAATCCGAGAACATTAGAACAGGTATCTAATGATGTTTCTATTAGTCAAGATATAGTAAAAAAGAAGTTATCTGTCTTAACAAACATTGGGTTTGTAGAAACAACATATAGTAAATATGAAATATCGTCTTTCGGGAAAGTGTATATAGAAAGTATGGGAATCAGTAAAGAAATAATTGAAAGACAAATAAATGAAAATTTAAAAAAATGTTAAATATTCCTTACTAAACCTTTCTTTGCTTCCCTTTATTTCTGCAATATGTGATGGAGTAAGACCGCCAAAAAAATAGATGATTGAAAAAAGAATAATCGCGGGCTATGCAGGCACGACATCTATGCAGACGCCTGCAGCCACGGTCTGGCCCATGTCCCTTATCGCGAAGCGCGCCATCTGCGGTATCTCGGTCTGCTTCTCTATTATGAGCGGCTTTGTGGGAACGCACTTTATGATAGCGGCGTCACCGGTCTTTATGAAGTCCGGATTCTCCTGCGCGACCTGCCCCGTCTTCGGGTCAAGCTTCTTGGTTATCTCGGTCACAGTGCACGCTACCTGAGATGTGTGCACGTGGAACACCGGAGTGTAGCCTTTCGAGATGACCGACGGGTGGTTCAAAACAACGATTTGTGCCGTGAACTCCTTGACCTTCTTGGCCGCATTCTGCGGGTGGCACATGACATCTCCCCTCTTTATATCACCCTTTCCGACGCCTCGGACGTTGAAGCCTATGTTGTCGCCGGGCTTCGCCTCAGGAGACTGCTCATGGTGCATCTCTATGGTCTTCACCTCGCCCTGAGTCCCGGAAGGCACGAAAACAACCTTGTCGTTGACCTTCAGGACGCCTGTTTCCACACGGCCCACAGGGACGGTGCCGATGCCGGTAATCGTGTAAACATCCTGTATGGGAACCCTCAGAGGCTTGTCCACTGGCTGCTCCGGAAGGGTGAACATGTCCAGAGCCTCGACGAGAGTCGGGCCCTTGTACCATGCCGTCTTGTCGCTCTTCTTGGCGACGTTGTCACCCACGTAACCTGAAGTGGGCACGAAGTTTATCTCCTCTGTCTTGTACCCGATGCCTTTCAGGAGCTTTGTCATTGCCTCCTTTGTTTCGGCATACTTCTTCTCGTCATAACCAACAGCATCCATCTTGTTTATCGCCACTATGACCTGCTTCACGCCGAGCACTTTTGCAAGATAAGCATGCTCCTTGGTCTGCTCCTGGACGCCTTCCTTGGCCGAACATACTAATATAGCTCCGTCAGCCTGGGAAGTGCCTGTAATCATGTTCTTGACGAAGTCCCTGTGTCCGGGAGCGTCTATTATGGTGAAATAGAACTTGTTCGTGTCGAACCTCTTGTGCATGATGTCTATCGTGACGCCGCGCTCCCTCTCTTCCTTGAGGTTGTCCATGACGAAAGCAAACTCGAAGGTTTCCTTCTTGAGCTCCTTGGCGAGGTCCCTGAGCTTCTTCATCTGCTCCTCCTTTATGGCTCCCGTGTCGTAGAGCAATCTGCCTACCAGGGTCGACTTGCCGTGGTCGACGTGACCTATCGTTACCAGGTTAAAGTGCGGTTTCTTTTCTGCCATTATGAACTACCTCCAGTCGATAATCGTTATCGATGCGCATAAAACGGCATTTGAACGTGTTTTCGGATGAAAACATCCGCTTATGATATAGCCGTCTAGTTGTTTTACAACAGAATCTTTTTAAGTGTTTGGTTTTCACAAAAACCGGGCACTTAACCCGTTATCCTGCAAAACAGCTGACAAAAACACTTGAAAATCGGCGGGCAAAAACGGCCTCTCACACGGCTTCCGGGAAGTCCGGCCTGCGCCCTTTCGGAGCATCTCTGTAGGGCCCGAAGCCTACCGGAAGTCCCGGATGCTCCCCGAGCATCTCGTCCACGACACTCCTGCAAGCTTTTCTTCCATTTCCCACGGAAGCGAGGTAAACCACGGCTGCCGTACCGGCAGCGACAGCAGCCAGAACAGCAACTGCTTTATAATTCATGCAATTATTTCGACAGAAGCCTTTATAAGAAGAATCAGTCAGTGAGCTGTATCTCAATATTGATGTCTCTGGGTATCCTTATTCTGGTTATCTGCCTCAGGACCCGGTCGTTGGCGCCAACGTCAAGAATCCGCTTGTGAATACGCATCTCCCATGTCTCCCAGTTGCCACCGCCGCCTCCCCTGTGCATTCCGTCGCCGCACGGAGTCTTCATCACCGGGACGCGGAGCCTCTTTGTGGGCATCGGTATGGGGCCCGACACGGCCACGCCCGTCTTGACTGCAACATCCTTGATTTCGCTGCACAAAATGTCAAGTTCCTTCGGGTCCTTCCCCGTGAGCTTTATTCTTGCTACATTCATCCAAACCACTCTTTCGGATACGCACGAATTACAATTACTTATAATCTAGGCCAAAGTATTAAAGTCGCGGTTATCAAGGATCGAGCTTGTATTTTCCGATTCCTTCACCTTTTAACCTGTCCGGGAACCTGTCGTAAACGCGGTTAAGGAGTTTTTTGTATTCAACCACATTGTCATCTCCAAATCCCAGCCTTTCAAGACTTTCAACTCGCTGGCACACCCCTCTGTACATCATAACGAAGCGAGGCGAACCGGCCGCCCCTGCTTTCGCTAAAGCCATAATGGAATTGTTGAGTATGGTTTTATATTTCTCGAGATTTCTGTTCATATCAACCTTTCATTATTATCCCGATATTCTTAAACTTTCGCACAAAGGAAAATCAGGTGATTCGTTTGGAAGAGACTTTGGTTGTTATAAAGCCCGACGGCGTGCAAAGGGGCATGATAGGGAAAATAATATCATACTACGAGAACGGCGGCCTCAAGGTGAAGAAGATGAAGATGCTCAACGCCAGCAGGGAGCTTATACAGAAGCATTATCCTTCCGGCAAGGACTACCTGATATCGATAGGGCAGAAAGGAGTGAAGGCCGGTGAGAAGCTCGACACGGAGAAGAAGCTCTTGGATTACGGGATGATGATAGTGGAAGGGATGCGCTCATACATGACATCCGGTCCGGTTGTCGCAATGATAATCGGGGGGGACGATGCCATAAAGCGCGTGCGGCAGATAACAGGGTATACAGACCCCGCCACGGCTGAAAAGGGCACGATACGCGGCGACATGGGGACAGACACCATATCGAAGGCCAATTCGGAGAAGCGGCCGGTCAAAAACCTCATACACGCGTCGGGGAATGCGGAAGAAGCCGGGAAAGAGATAGCGCTCTGGTTTCCTGAAATATGAATCGGCTATTTCGAAACAGACTGAAAGTTCGTGTTTATATATGCTCAAAAACCATTAGGTTTTTGGCATCTTAAAAATCCCACCGCTAAGATGGGATTTTGGACATTTAAAGGAATACTATTCCTTTAAAGATTTCTGTCATAAATGTCTGTGATTAAGGAGCGGATAATTCGGTATGAGTTTCAACGGTGGCAGATATGACATCTCTAAGGCAGCCTATAGTTGCCGTTCTCGGCCATGTGGATCACGGCAAGACTTCACTTCTCGATAGGGTAAGGCAGACCGCCATAGCCAGCAGGGAAGCCGGCGGAATAACGCAGGCCATAGGAACGACTGAAATACCGCTAGAAACCATAGAGAGGCTGTGCGGAACTCTTCTTTCTAAATTCAACTTCAAGCTCAGCGTCCCAGGACTTCTTTTCATAGACACGCCGGGACACGAGGCCTTCACGACTCTCAGGAGGCGGGGCGGCAGCATAGCCGACCTTGCCATCCTCGTGGTGGACATAAACGAGGGGATAATGCCGCAGACGAAGGAAAGCATAGAGATACTCAGAATGGAAAAGACGCCTTTCGTGATAGCGGTGAACAAGATAGACAGGATAGACGGGTGGGAAAGCGGCGACTGCTTCCTCGAGAATTTTGACAGGCAGACAGACGACGTGAAGGGCGAGTTCGAGAAGGAGTTCTACTCACTCATGGAGGAGCTTTCCCGATTCGGCTTCCCGACCGACCGCTACGACAGGGTACAGGACTTCACAAAAACGGTCGCGGCGGTGCCGGTCTCGGCGAAGAACGGCGACGGCATCCCCGACCTTCTGGTGACGCTCATAGGGCTGTCCCAGCAGTTCCTGAAGGACAAGCTCGCGCTGAGCGAAAAATGCGAGGGGATGATACTCGAGGTAAGGGAGTTGGCCGGCCACGGAACGACAATTGACGCCATAATATACAACGGCACGGTGAGGAAAAGCGACATAATAGTAGTTGGCGGAAGGAGCCCAAAGATAGCCAAGATAAGGGCCCTGCTGATACCGGAAAAGCTCCGCGACATGAGAGCCGAGAAGAAGTTCAGGAGCATAGACGAGGCAACGGCGGCAGCCGGCGTGAAGATATCTTCGCCCGGCTTTGACGACACCATAGCAGCCGGCTCCTACCTGAGGACTGCCGGCACGCTGGAGGAAGCGGAGAAGATATTGGAGGAGATGGAGAAGGAAATAGAAAGCATAGAGGTTCACGACGAGAAGGAGGGGCTCATACTGAAAGCCGACAACGTCGGCAGTCTGGATGCGCTGAAGGTCATATTCAAATCTCACTCTATAAGAGAGGCGTCGATGGGCGACATAACCAGGAAGGACATCATGTCAGCAGAGGCCAACGGGGAATTCGCCAACAGAATAGTGATAGGTTTCAACGTAAAGCCGTCCGACGAGGCGGAGAAGTTCGCGGGCGACAAGCGGATAAAGCTGCTCCATTCCGACGTCATATACAGGCTCATAGAGGACTACGAGAAATGGAG
>JACPAH010000023.1 GCA_016180925.1 Candidatus Aenigmatarchaeota archaeon | reverse complement strand
GCCGAAATAAGCAGTCTAGAGGAAATAATAAACAGTGCGTGATACGATGGAAGAATATTTTGACATCGTCGACGAAAACGACAAGATAATAGGCAGAGCTACGCGAAAGGAATGCCATTCCAACTCATCTCTCGTCCATAGAGGAGTCGACGTTTTGATATTCGATTCAAAAGGACGTCTCCTGCTGCAGAAACGCAGCATGAAAAAGGACCTCTACCCAGGTTTGTGGACTTGCTCCGCTACAGGTCACAACGGCATAGGAGAAGGCTATAGGGAAGCTGCCGAAAGGGAGCTGGAGGAGGAGCTTGGTATACGGACAAATCTCAGATTTCTGTGCTCTTACAGGCTGTGCACGAAGGTGGAAAGCGAAAACCTGCAAATCTTTACAGGCGTCCACGACGGCCCCTTCCATCCGAACAGAGAGGAAGTAGACGAAGTGAAGTTTTTTGACATGCCCGACGCAAAGAAAATGGCTGAAGACGGCAGCAATGTGACGCCCGGTTTCGTCATATCTTTCAGAGAGTATCTTAAATATTCTGGCAGAAAGTGAAAATAATGATAACAGTATCGGCTCCGGCAAAGGTGCATTTGATTGGAGACCACTCTGTGGTATATGGTCACCCGGCGATAATAGCTTCCGTCGGGAAAAGGATATACGTCAGCGCGGAGAAATCCGGCGTCATAGAGCTGAAGGACGACAGGTGGAAGACCAAGCGTGCCTGGGCTGTGCATGATGCTTACGAGGCATCTCACAAGGCGGCAGAGATATGGAAAGAATGTGCCGGGAAGAAGGATTTCACGGAGCTTCTTTTCTGGTCGAAGACAGGCAGCTCTTACGACAACTACTGGAAGGCCATGATAGGGACAGTATTGCGCCTGGCTGGGGCAGGTTCAGGCGTCTCCCTTCATATAACTGAATGCGACATCCCGACCGGCTCCGGCCTCGGCTCGTCGTCGGCAACTGCGGTCACAGTGGTGAAGGCGGTGTCAGAGGTTTATGGAAAGGGGCTTTCTGATGACAAGATAAACGATATCGCCTACGAGTGCGAGAAGCTCATCCACGGCACGCCCTCTGGCGGCGACAATTCGGCCTCGTGTTTCGGCGGACTGATATGGTTCAGAAAGGCGCAGCCGAAGAATGAAATCGTCTCCTTGAGGAATGAAATATCCCACAAGCTGGAGAACTTTGTCCTCGTGTATGCCGGCGAGCCGAAGAAGAACACCGGCGAGCTTATCCAGCTCGTGCGTGACATACCCGAACCCGAAAGAGGGCCGAAGATGCAGGAACTCGGCAACATGACGCATGAAATGAAGGAAGTCCTGAAGAAGAAGAGCTACAAGCGCATGAAGGAGATAATGAACAGGACGAACGAAATCCTCACGTCCTTCGGGCTTTCAACGGCTGAAACAGAAGAAATAAGCAGGAAGATAGTATCGCTCGGTGGCGCTGCGAAGATGTGCGGGGCCTGCGGCGGCGGGATGATGCTTGCGTGGCACGAGAAGCCCGAGAAGATACTGGATGCGATGAAAGAACTTGGCTATGATGCTTACAAGGCGGATTTGGCTGTGGAGGGCGTCAGAAGTGAATAAACATTTCTCCGCCCCGGGCAAGCAGTTCATATCCGGGGAATGGGCTATACTAGAGCTCGGGACGAAAGGCATAGTCGCGGCTGTCAACAAGCGTGTCCATGCCGACGTGAAGGAGAACGACTGCATAAGCATTTCTATAGATGATTTTGGAATCAAAGGCCTCAGGGCAGACTTTGACGGCTCAAGGCTCGTTTTCCGCGATGACATCTCTTCTGTCCGCGACAAGCTGCAGTTCATCAAGGAGGCCATAGAGATATCGCTCATGTTCCTCGACGAGCAGAAAATTTCCCTCAGGGCGTTCTCCATAAGGACGTGGGGGGAGGATGTTTCTATAGGAAGCAGGAAGCTCGGCTTCGGGAGCAGCGCTGCTTCAACGGTAGCTGTCATCGCCGCCGTCCTTAACTTCCATTCATACAACGCCGGCAAGGACGAGGTATACAAATTGTCAACAATAGCCCACTATTATGCTCAGGGCAAGGTGGGCTCGGCGTTTGATGTCGCGGCCTCGACATACGGCGGAGTATTCGTATACAGCCGCTTCGACCCGCAGTGGCTGACTGCGAAGATAGAAAGAAGGGCGCCCCTTTCCGCCATTTTAAATGACAAATGGCCGTCGCTTCTGGTGGAGAACCTGGACATACCGGACGAGTTTATCATGCTTATAGGATGGACGGGCGACTCCTTCTCCACGTCGGCCGCGATAAAGAAGATGAACGAGAAGAAAGCGTCCGATGAAACGACATACCGGGCGCTCATGGAAAACATCGCCAATTGTGCGTCAGGGGCGATGGAGGCGTGGAAGAATGACGACAGGAAGATGTTTATGAGATGCCTGAACGAGAACGAGCTCTGCCTTAGGAATCTCGGGGACTGGGCCGACATCCCCATAGAAACGAAGGAGCTTCGCCTCCTTCATGAAATAGCCATGCGCCACGGCGCGGCCGGCAAATTATCGGGAAGCGGGGGAGGCGACTGCGGCATCGCCGTATGCTACGACAGGAAGACTGCCGAGAAGATAAGAAATGACTGGATACACGCAGGATTGCAGCCTGTGGATGCGGCTCTGGATTTCAAGGGCGTCATGGAGGAATAAAAGCTCTTCTTTCAAGGTATTTTTATGTCCGACACGCTTATACTGGTCGACAGCAGCGACAGGGAGGTAGGGTACGAGCAGAAGGAGAAGTGCCACAAAAACCCTGCGCCGCTTCACAGGGCATTTTCCATATTCATATTCAACAGGAAAGGCGAGCTTCTTATACAACGGAGAAATTCAAAGAAGGTCACATGGGGCGGCGTCTGGTCAAACACATGCTGCTCGCATCCGAGGAAAGGCGAGTCGCTACAGAATGCTGCAAAGCGCCGTCTGAAGGAAGAACTCGGCTTCACGACAGACCTGCGTCACCTGTTCCATTTCACCTATGATGCTGCATGGAACAAGGAATGGGGCGAGCACGAGCTGGACCACGTTTTCGTCGGGGAATATGACGGCGAAGTGAGCCCCAGCAAGGAAGAAGTGGAGAATTGCAAATGGGTTGATGCCGAAGAACTGAAGAAGGATATGAAAAAGAACGCCGGGTCATATACTCCGTGGTTCAAGATATGTTTTGAAAGGGTATTGAAGGAGAAATAGTTATAATTATGTGCAACGGCATTGAAAACCTCCAATGGAACGAAGTTCCATTGATGGATGAAACTCAATGCCGTTGACATGACAAAGATGTTGGAAACCTTCAACGGAACTCTGTTCCGTTGGTGGAGTATTAACGTCTTTGCTCATTCGCGCCTTCTGCGGTCGCCGCCGCGTCTTTGCCTGCGGTCGTCCATGTCTCTTTTTGGAGGCTCCACGTAAGGCCTGCTCTTCATCTCGGCGCGTATAGCCTCGACCTTGCTCATCCTTGACAGGTAGCCGGCTACCTTGTTTCTGGCGCGCTTTTCCGACACGACCTTGAGCTCTTTAAGCGATTCCTTGTTCTTCTCGAAATCGGCGCCGAACTTGTCTGCATAAAGTCTCTTCAGCTTCTCGCCGGCTCTTTTTATGTCCTTCGTTTTTATGTTTCCCATGGCTGCCTTTCTTATAATCTAAGCAATGCTTTAATAGGTTTTAAGTGGGTTTAAATCCTATGCAAAAGGCTGTTATTTCCAGGTCTCCGATAGGCACTTTTGCCTTTTCTCCCGGAGGCGACCTGATTTTTTACCAGCTGTACGGCAGGGAGCCGTCAAAGGCGCTTGAGGAGTTCAATGCAAAGCGCGTCATGAAGGAGATGAAGGGCTACGAGGTCTCCGAGGACAACACCCTCATCCGCAAGCACTTCAGGCAGTATGCGCTCAACCTGGGTTTTTGCGACAGCGAGTCCGACCTCAACAGGTTCATCTCGGAGTTCAGCGCCCTTTTCTCCAGGGAAAGGCTTGCGGGGATGATAGGGAGGGACAGGCTGCTCATCCAGGCGAGCAACGCGCTGGAGGACTCGAACAGAATCGTGTCTTTGATGCTGGAAAGATTGTATGAATGGTACACCCTGCATTATCCTGAATACAGGCTCGACAAGAAGCAGCTCATGGAGAGCGTTATAAAGCACGGCAGAAGGGAGAATTTCCCTTCGTTTTCCGTAAGCTCCGGCGTGCCTCTGACAGAGAGCGACGAGGTCATTTTCATGGAATACGCCAAAACGATAAAGGAAGTGGCTGAAAAGGCCAGGCTGCTTGAAAAATACGTGAAGTCGTCAATGAAGGAGATAATGCCGAACTTTTGCGGCCTTGTGGAGCCTCTCCTTGCCTCCCGCTTTCTCTCGCATGCGGGCTCGATGGAAAGGCTTGCCAGGCTGCCGTCTTCGGCTATACAGCTGATGGGTGCGGAGAAGGCCCTGTTCCGTCATCTGAAAAACAAGAAAAGGGACAAATCCCCGAAGTTCGGCATGATATTTCTCTCGTCGTGGGTCCAGAACTCGAAGGAGAAAGGGAAGGCAGCAAGGCTTCTCTCATCCAAGCTCATGATTGCGGCCAAGATAGACTTCTACTCCGGCCGCGACGAGTCGGAGCGCCTGAAGAAGGAGCTGGTTGAGGAGATGAAGAATTTATGAGTATAATATGGCGATACGATTCATCGGAGATGAAGGGTATATGAAGCAGCTCTCGGACGGCATATGGAAGGACGGCAGCAGGCTTTACACGAAGAACCTGAAGCCGGGGAAAAGGGTTTATGACGAAAGGCTTGTGAACCATGAAAATATGGAACTGCGGGAATGGAACCCTTCCAGGAGCAAGCTTGGCGCCGCGATAGTGAACGGCATGAAAAGCGTGCCTCTTGCGGAAAACTCCAGAGTGCTTTATCTTGGCGCCTCCACCGGCACCACGGTGAGCCATGTCAGCGACATATGCGAAAACGGATTTGTATATGCTTTGGAGTTCGCGGAGCGCGTGTTCCGCTCTCTCATGGAGCTTGCAGAGCAGAGGAAAAACATCGCGCCGCTGATGGCGGACGCCCGCAAGCCCGAGACATATTCATGGGTAGAGGAGTGCGACGTCCTTATGTGCGACATTGCACAGCCCGACGAGACAGAGATTGCGATACTGCGATACGCAATGCCGAGATGTTCCTCAAGCCCACAGGCATTTTAATGATAGCCGTGAAGTCGCAGAGCATTGACGTCACCAAGCGGCCCGAGGAAGTCTACGAGCAGGAGGCCGAGAAGCTTGTTGCCGCCGGCTACGAAGTCCTAGAAATAATAAACCTTGAGCCTCATGAGGAGAAACATGCGATGATAGTGGCTAGGAAGTAAGATATTAAAATCTAGAAGCCGAAAGGAGTTTTATTAGATTTTCTTGGAATATTAAAGCCAAACATATCTTCTTGTGGTTTTCTTTTCTTATCTAAATTTTTACGTCTTTGTTCATGAGTTATAATGTTATGACACGAACCACACACTGCTCTGCCGTTCTCAGTTATAGTTCTTCCACCATCAGCCCAAGATTTCTGATGGTCAAATTCTATATCCCGTGGGTCAAGTTGTTTATGACAAACAGCACATTTACTATTTTGCTGATAAATAATATATTTTTCCTGAGTTTTCGTAAATTTTCTTCTCGAGTCTTTATGGTTAGATTTTGGAGGAGAAATCGGTTCTCCATAAATGTTCTTTAATCCTTCGTATATGTTAGGCGTTTTCATTGAAGATATTTTTATTTGTAAAGTATTTAATCTATTTTCCCATCTCAACCAGCCGCGCCTTGAACTCGTCCCAGTCATTCACGGCGACGGCGGCCCCGGCAGCGGCTTCGTGGCCCCCTGCGAGCACGTCAAGGCCTTCGCCTGCTTCCTTGAACAG
>JACPAH010000033.1 GCA_016180925.1 Candidatus Aenigmatarchaeota archaeon | reverse complement strand
ATCAGCTCTTCACGGCCTTCAGCTGGGCCTCAAGCTTCTTGACGGCCTGCCTCACGGCATCCATGCTCTTGGCGCCGGCACACACGACGCGGCCGGATGAAAAGAGCAGGAAAGCGACCTTGGGGTCGTATATCCTGTAGACCAGGCCGGGAAACTGCTCCGGCTCGTATTCGCTGTTCTCGAGCTTGAAAGCAAGGTGGTCGAGGTTGAGGTCGCGGCCCAGGTTGACGGCGACAACTATGTTCTCTATCTTCAGCTTGAGCGTGTCCTCATTGAAGCGGATGCCTATCTTCTTGATGTTGCGCACCGTCTTCTTCAGCGCGAGCTTGGCCATAGCCGGGCTTCGCGCGCCGACGCATATTATCTTTCCGGAGCGGAATATCAGGGTAGCGACGCGGGGCTCGTCAAGCCTGTACACGAGGCCGGGGAACTGCTCCGGCTCGTATTCGCTGTTCTCCAGAACGTTCAGAAGCTTGTCAAGAGAAATTATCTTTTTAATATCAGTAGAAGCCACCACGTTCTCAATCTTTATCTGTTCTGCCATTCCGCATCTCCTTCAAAAGCATACCATCCTAGGTCGTCTTTACAGTATTTAAAGGAAAAAAGTATTTAAAGAGGTAGCTTTAAAAGGCCGGAAGAAGCCTACAATTTCAGCCTGTAAATGCCTACGCAATTATCTGCCTTTTCTCTGGGCACTTCAGCTACCTGGCTGGCTGGCACGCCTTCGCCCTCAAACCACAATTCATCCCCATCGACTGGCTTTCCATCCATATCCATGCCTATTCCAAGCGCCTTGGAGAGCTTTGCAGGGCCATTGACATCAGTTCGCTCTACGCCTTCCGCAGCATAGAGTTCCCTTACCCACACGCATGTGGGCTCCCCTGTCTGCGCTGTCGTGACGTTAAAGAAGTATTTCCCCCTGAAAGGCATTACATAAATTTTTCCAGGCTCATATTGTATGCCTTCGCGGTTTCTCGTCGTTCCTCCTATACCCCTGAAGGCTGCTGTTTCGACAACAACTCCGGAGGCCTGCCTGTCGCCGTAATCCCTCACAAGTCTCCTGCCGACAAGCTCGTAAGCCACCTGTTCTGGGCCGCGGCTGAAGAAATCTCTTGATAGTTTTGACATATAGTTACTATAAAGTGATGGTTTAAATGCGCTTCGGTGATGTATAAATTATACATAGTGGTCATATGGCAAAACGATTCGTCATAACCAAGAAGATAGCAAAACACGGGAAACAGTCCATAATAGTCATTCCTTCTATACTCCAGGATGAGTTGAAAAACGGCACTATAGTCAAGCTTACGATAGATGTGGTGAAGGAAAATGAGTGAAAGGTACGATTCTTCCCAAGCCACGCGTGACTTATTCGGCAGGCTTATAGAGGAAAAACAAGCCGATCTGGACTTTTACAGAGGGCTTTCGGACAGCGGACTCGTAAAAGCGCCGTTCTACCATCAGGCCAAGAGAATAAGAGCTGCCATGAATCACGGAAGAGTACTTCTGGCAGATGATACGGGAACTGGAAAAACCTACGCAGCTGCTATCACCAAATTCCTTCTCGACCATGAGGAAGGGAGGAAACACAGAACACTTGTAACATGTCCCAAGTCTGCGATGGTGGCGCCCTGGAACGAGGAAGAAATAGGCGGATATTCGAATGGTAGCGTCCCCAGAATACATTACATAAACGGGCCAAAAGATTTGAGGCATCTGGATGGTGACAATGATTTTGTTGTGGTAAACTATGAAAAATGGGCGCAGGCCAGATATGCGGATGCATTAACAACTGAGCAATGGGACCTCATGGTCTTCGACGAATGCCATAAGATGAAGAACCCGAAGAGCAAAAGAGCCGGATGGAACGAGAGAAGAGGCCTCACAAGACTTCTGGAAAACTATGGAAACAGGCTAATCCTCATGTCTGCCACTCCCATAGCCAACAGGCTGAATGATATGGGAATGATTCTTTACGCCCTTGACCCGCAAAGCTGCCCGGACCCTACCGCATACGACTATGAAAGACAGCCTTTCCTGATATGGCAGGTCCTGAACAGGCATAAATTCTTCAGAATAACAAAAGAGGACCTAAAAGACCAGCTTGGTTTGCCTCCCGTGCCGGAAGAACAAGTAATTCCCGTAAGCCTTTCAGAGCCAGAGATAGATGCCTATGTTTCTGCGTGGGAACAGTCTATAGTATTAGGGAGAAAACTTGCGGACCTCAGAAAAGCCATGCTAGATTACAGGCTGATAGGCGGCACGGAAGAACCTTCAAAATACAGAATCCTTGATTCCATGCTAGAGGAAAAAATGCGCAGAGGCGAGCAGGCCGTAATATTTACAGGGCTAAAGGAAGGGGTGACAGACGAGCTTGAGCAAAGATACAGCATTTATAACGCAGTAATGGTTGATGGCGACACAAACAAGAGGCAAAGGGAGAGGGCTATTTCCGCTTTCAGAAACGAGCAGGCAAGGGTTTTCATAGGAACCACGGGCACAATGGCAGAAGCCATATCGCTTGCGACAGGAGACACGCCATGCTCTGTCATAAGGCTTGAGCCTCCTTTCGCCCTATCGGATTGGGTGCAGACCGTAGGGCGTGTATACAGGAAAGGCCAGAGAGCTCCCGTGGAAGCCTACACGTTCGTAGCGGAATGCGATGACAGGCTGTGGGGGAAGATGGAAAATGCGTTCGAGCGCATCCTCAGGGAATATGAGATGATGGTGAGATAATATGCCGCCCACCAAATATAAAACTGAAGACGAATGGAGAAATCATGGAATAGAGAAAGGGTATGATAATTTGAGTCCAAGTGAAGTAAAAAGAATTGATCAAGGATGGTATGAAAGGGGTAGGTTAAAAGGCTGGAGGGATGATTTTGATTTCAAAAGAAAGAGAAGAATTGGTTTGTATAATACTGAAAAAGATTGGAGAAGGGGTGGAATTGAACATGGCTACGACAAGATGAGTTCTAATGAAGTCCAAAGGACTGATGCGTCTTGGTATAGTAAGGGTAGTAAAAAGAGGTGGTTAGTAAATTTTGAATTTCAAAAAAGCATTACTAGGAGAAATCTGTATACTAGGAAAAATCTGTATGATACTGAAGATGACTGGAGAAGTCGTGGAATTGAAATGGGGTATGATAGATTAAATCCTACTGAAGTCATGACCATTGATAAATATTGGTATCACAAAGGTCGAAGAAAGAAGTGGATTCGTAGATTTGATTTTAAAAGGAAAGTAGTTAATACACCTGACGAGAGCAGATTGGCTGCTGTTGCTGCGTATTTGTTTACTGATAAATCATCTGCAGAAGTAGCTGAAAAATATGGAATTCATCAATTAACTATATTAAGATGGAGCCGTAATGATGAAATTCTTTCAGAAATATCTCGTAGGAAAAGGATTGATGTAGAAGAAACTAGAAGAATAAGAAATGATAAAGTAAAGAGAAATAATACAAAATATAGATTTAATCCTCAGACTAGAATTGATGCTGTTACTAAGTATTTATTCTCTGATAAATCTACTATAGAGATAGCTGAGATGTATGGTATTACTCGTACGTCTATACGAATGTGGTATAATGATGATAAAATCCTGTCCGAAATAGCCCGCAGGAGCGGTAAGACAAAAGAAGAACTAGAAAGAATGTATGACGTGAAAACCGGCAGGATAAATCCCCTGGAAGATTCCCCAAAACTTGAAGCCATAAGAGGTATGCCCTTGACTTCTGCGGAATTGATTGCAATACTCTCGGCAACGGACGAAATGAGAAGATATTCCCCGGAAGACGCTGAAAGAATGCTGGCCAGAGTGCCGAAACTTAATGTGGGGCCTCTAAGCCTTCAGGAAGATTCCGTAGGCAGCTACGATGCCGTCAGCCTTGTCAGGAATGTCGTAAGAACAGCTCCCGAAGTCGTGAGAAGTGATGATGTTTCAAGGCTTCTTGTGAGGAAACTCGGGGAATATTATGAAAGGAAATATCCTGAATCAAAGCACGACCCTGATGCCGAGGAAATGGTCATTGAACGCATACGAGAGGACCTTGAGCGGATATTGAAAGAGGTGGACAGAAATGGCAAAGCCTAACATAGCACGTGAAACGGTGGATGAAGGCATAGTCAGGCTTGCAGGTTACAAAAGGCAGGCTGCCGAGTACGTCCTCGGAGGGGAACCTCTCGGCAGTTTCATAAGAAGAGTTTATGAAGCGCAAGAATCAGACGATGTCCGCGATAGTCTGCTGCCAAGAGTAGCCGCTATTTCGGATGAAATCAGGAAGGTGGCCAACCAGTTCAAGGGTCAGGGAACTGGTTATCTTATGGCCCGTCTGGGTGACGACAACTTCAAGAGATTTGGCGAACTTATGAGCGAAAACTACCGCTTTCTTGCAAACGGGCATACGGCAAGGTATATAGCGCAATTAATAGACAGAATGGAATCCGGCGGGCGCAAATTTGATGACATGGTAGATTTGGGATGCGGACCCGCAACCATGTCAAGAACTATGGAAAGGCCGATGACATGCGTAGACGTATCAGAATACATGCTGGAACTTGCGAGGAAAGCATGCGAAAGCGAAGGGATAGACAACAGATACGTAAAGGCGCTTATGCAGGATATCAGCTTGAAACCTGAGACATTCGACCTTGCCACAACATCATACTCACTGCATTACCAAGCGCAGGGCCGCAAGAAGGTCGGTAATAGAAAGGGGAAAACGGAGAAAGATTTCAGGGAAATAGACGATTCCATAGGAGAAGCGAACCGGATATTGCGGCCGGAAGGCATATGGATAATCTCTCTCCCGTCCGGGGTGCAGCCAAGGTCTATGCGCGAGCTTTCGGATGAACTCGACTATTACGGCTTTGATGTAAGATTTGCAGACTTTGTAAAGTCGTCAAGAGCCATAGATGTGCATGACAATGAAATGGCGCCGCGTTTCAGGGGAAGTTATATAGTCATAGCACAAAAAACCAGGGAAGCCCCGCAAGAATATCCAACTCTCAGGAAGCTCATATATATGTCAAAAGACGTGGGCTTCGCATTCGGCGGTACAAGAACGAAAAGAAAAGGTACCAGAGATATTCCTCCAAAGGAAGTGGTAATTGGATTTGACCCTGATCCGGCCTTGGCTGTAAGGGGTATTGTGAGGAAATAACATGAGACTCGCGGCACTGCTTTCCGGCGGGAAGGACTCCCTCTATTCCATGTATAAGGCCCGCCAGGAAGGGCATAAAATCAGATATGTTATAGTATTCTTCTCCGAGAACCCCGAAAGCTACATGTTCCACATACCAAACGTGCACCTCGTGGAGGAGCAGGCGAAGCTGATGGGCATAGAATGCATAAAGGTGCCGACCATCAGGAATATCCTCGCTTCGCTCAAGGGAAAGATAGACGGTATAGTCACGGGCGCCACGGCGAGCAACTACCAGAAGACTCGCATAGACAACATATGCAAGGAGCTCTCTATAGGGAGCATGGCCCCCATATGGCAGGCCCCTCCAGCACAAACCCTCAGGAACATAATAGCCGAAGGCTTCAGGATAATGATAGTAGGCATCGCAGCGCCTCCGCTAGACGACAAATGGCTTGGAAGGCTCGTGGACGAGCAGTGCGTGAAGGAACTTGAAGCCCTGAACGAGAAGCACGGCATACACGTCCTGTTCGAGGGCGGCGAGGCTGAAAGCCTGGTACTGGACTGCCCCATGTTCCCAAGACGCATGGAAGTGGTGGAAAGCGAAAAGCATTGGGACGCGAAGAGCAGGTCCGGATGGCTTGAGATAAAGAGAGTAAATATCATAAACAAAAACTAGAACCTTGCGCCTTCCAGAGCATGCATGCATTTACAATCATCATAATCCACTTTTCCAATAG
>JACPAH010000032.1 GCA_016180925.1 Candidatus Aenigmatarchaeota archaeon | reverse complement strand
AGCAAGAAAGGCTTCGGGAACATGACAACATGGATGTGCGTCGGCGACATTGAAGCTATAAAAAAGAGCGAATCATAAGTCCACTGCTGCTATACGTATTCCCCTCTTTTCCATCCCTTTTTTCCATTCATCATAGAGCGACTCAAAGCGCCTTTCCTTCTCATCAAGATATCCTCCAGACTTCATCGTATCCAGGGCGCGCAATGCTAGGCCGATTTTGCCGAATCTTTCGGCATATTCTCCAAACCATTCAATGCCTTCTTTATGTTCCACTTTCACTACCCTTGGAACGTAATATTCCTGCGAAACATGGAGATTTTCAAGCATCCTGAACGATACGGCATTGGGATTATGGGAATCGTATTCAAGTATTACGCGAGGCACGCTCTGCATAATGTCAATATCTTCAGGCGACCCATAAAACACCGCCATAAAACGACTCCTTCCCCTTTGTGGCACCAGATTAAAATGCACTTCACCAACAGTTCCTATGACAGCACCTTCCAGAACCCCACGAATATAATATATCTCAGAGTAAGCGCCATCCCTGATTTTGACGGTGTCCCTGTCTTCCTTAATCGCCATATAAAATCTATCCCAAAAAACAATTTAAGCATATGTCATTCAGAACCTGTTTGTCATCATGGTCTTTCCGCCGATGGGACGGGCAAATCCAGCGGCTTGCATGAGAAGGTTTCATGCCCTCCTACGTCAAAATAAGTGAAATGCTTGTGCTGCTGAGGCAGCCTGAATAGTCTCCATACCTAGGATAAATTGAATAGACCGACACGCTGATGGAATTTCTGTCTATAGGACTCAAGGCATAAAAATATTGCCCTGCATTCCCCTAAACTCTGCCCTGGAAATTTCCTGTTCCTTTATTGATAATTACTGTATTCCTTCTTTCCCGTATATTCATAGTATAAAAAGCCGAGAAAAAATTTAATTGACCTATCCCACAAAGTGTGTTCGCGATAATTTTCCTAGAACTTGAACGGCACGATGTTCCTGAGGAAGAACAGCCAGAACAGTGCCATGACGGCGAATGTCGCGACGCTGACCCCTATGCGGACGAGCTTGTGGTCCATTTCCCTGAATTCCTCTCTAGAAATTGAGAATAAAGTCTTCAGGAATCCGACAAAGCTCTGCAGCCTTGACTTCCTTCTGTCGTAAGTGAAATCGTCTTCCATGATAATAAATTAAGGCGAAGGGTTTATATGCTTATACCACCAAAAACCAAAAATTTTAGACATTACAGCATACGTATCTTGCCGGGCCTGGGCTCGAAGCATGTCCCTTCCTCAAGCAGGCTCTGAACAGCGGAGTCGACCTCGTTCTCGGGCAGGCCGGAAGAGGAGATAAGCTCGGCGTAGTCGCATCCTTCCCCTTTGTCCAGCGACTGTATCAGCTCCACGACCGCCTTCTTGGCGTCAACCATCGCCGGCTTTTCTTCCGCCTCTGATTGCAGCACGGACTCGACAAACTCCTTCTCCATGCCGTACCTCTCGGTCATCATCCTGACGAGCTCCTCGACGTCGCTCGCCTGGCCCTTGTGGGATATTATTATGTCGCGCTTCTTCTTCACATCGCTCTCGCGCTTCCTTATCTCGAGCTCGCGCAATATCTCGAAATTCGGGTCGGAAACCTTCGTCAATATCTCCGGCATCAGGTAGACCTCCTCGTTGTACTCCTTGACGCGCCCCACGACATCAACAGTGTCGCCGGCGGATATGTTCTCAAGCATTGAGAGCGTAGTGAAAACCTTCGCCCTTATCGTGTCTGTCCCGTCGTCGAGGGTAACGGAAGCGAACTTGCCGGTCTCGGCAACGAACTTGTCAACGACCGTGGCAAGGACGCGGACCCTGGACAGCCTCTCGCCGGCATCCGACAGGACGTAGTTGGGATTGAAACCTTCCTGCGCGACGAACTTCCCGCCCCCTATCGAGGATATTCGCGTCTTCACCGACGTTATGCGTTTTCTTTCCATGATATCACCATAAATTATCGCAAATCGAAAGTCTTCCTGCCGTGCATCGAATCGTAGTTGGCTCCCACTATTTCCCTGCTCTGGCCAATATAATCAAAAGGATTGGTTATCCTTGTAAGGGTTTCATACGGTATTCTGCTGGCAACTCTGGGGTCATCTCTCAGAACTTCGTGGAAAGGCCTTTCTTCATTATAAGCCCTCGTAGCAAGTTCTCCTATAAGGTCATGGGCCTCCTTTCTCCCCATTGGGTTTGGAGATGACGGGTCAACTAAATAAGTCAAAACCTGCTCTGATGTAACTACCCCAAATGTCCTTTCAACTCTTTCTTTACTCCTTGCCTCATTCAGTCCAAGGTAATAGACGACTTCCGCCATGCGTCTTGCAACATGGTCGCCGAACTTGAAGGAAGGCCCTACATCAAGCCTGTCGGATGCAGAGCTGCTCAAATCCCTTGCATATCTGAACTTAATAGTTGCGATGGCCGTTGCCATTTTTCCAATCATTTCGTTATGAAACGATTCGGCCTGCTCCTCATCAATCCTGTTGCCTCCTGCAATATCCTTATGCGGCATTGCCGATGAGCCCTTTCTTTTTCTTGGATTTGTATCTGTGAGCAAATCTGCATCATTCCCAAACCATAACGCTATGTTATGTCCCATGTTGCCAAAAGTTCCGGCTGTCCTAGAAAGGGCATACATTATATCAGCGTTAAACTCTCTGCCAGTTATCTGTCCTGGAGCCATCATATATCCGAGCCCAAGTCTGTCGGCATATCTTCTTTGTAACATTATTCCATCAATACCTGCACTCAACGCGGAATGGCTGTTTCCTGTGGCATCAGCCCATTTGGCAAGAAGAGATTTATCGTAAACAAAACGTATGAAATCAAGGTCCGACTGAAGCATTTCTGCAAAAAAGCTCAGGGGACGGCCGGCAACAGTCGGCAAAGCATCATACAGATGCGTCTGGTCCATCCAAGGCTTGTCTATCCATTCCATGCTCTTTTCCAATGTTATGTCGCGGAGATTTTCAACGGAGTCTGCATAGACTTCAAAAGACCTCATACATCTCAAATTCTTTGCAGTTTCCGTGCTGTCGGCGCTGGTTCTTATGAAATTTATCACAGAAGATGCTCCTGGGCATATTCTGTCGGCTGCTTCACCCCATGCAGTATTGATTGCAACAACATCATGTCTTTTAGTGGCTTCAAGCTCTCTTATGTGATCCGGATTTACCATTTCAAAATTCGCGGTGCGTCTCAATGCGTCTATGTATTGACGCGGTATCTTTCCGGGATATAGTCTGTCCAGAACTTCCAGGCCGGATATCTGAGCCTCCATGATTGCAATATATGTATCAGCATCCGTACCCCATATATCGCACATCTCCTTTGTTCCATATCTTCCTTCAAGGAGCAGAGGGGCGTCTTTAACCGAATCAACCCCTCTCGGCCTCGGCTTTGTTTCTCCCATACCATTATTTCTCGTAGAAGTTTTTATCTTTAACATGGAGAAAACGCAATTACGCATGCATTATGCCGGTAATTATTGAATTACCTGGTCTTCCTGATGAAGCCTATCCTCGGCTCGAACAGCATGCCATCGCTCTTCAGTTTTTCTATGATTTCGTCTATGTTATCTATACCCTGGCTCTCGGCCTCGGCCTTCACGTCCTCTATCGGCACGTCCTTCATAGTCTTCTGCAGCGTCTCTATTATCTCTATGAGCTGGTGTATCTTTCTCCTCCTGCCGGCCGGGATGCCGCCCTCAACCCGGTCTATGTCGATGCGGCCCGTCTCATAATCATAACCCAGCTGGGAAAGCGAATACTTCATCAGCTTTATGGCCCTCTCGGCGTCACTTGAATCCACACTCCCGGAAAGCCGTATCTTCGCCGACGCCTCGGCCATCCTTATCAGGGCCTCGTATTGCCTGAGAGTTATGCTTATCGTATGGCTCTCCTCATCGGTGTACCTGTTCCTCATGTCGACGTAGAACTCCTTCATCTTCTGGGACGCCTCTGGAGTCAGCTCGAGCGATGTTATGTTCTTCGCATAAGCTATGTACTTCCTGAGGAGCGCCATGTCTATGGCAGGTTCGACCATCTCGGGCCGCGTTCTGGACATTATTATGTGCTCTGCAAGTCTTTCGTCCTGCGTCCTGTCAGGCCTGTCCTTGAGCGCGAACTTGAGGTCAAAACGGGAAAGAAGCGTTTCAGGTATCGTTATCTGGTCCGCTATCGGTATGTAGGGGTCGAACCTGCCGAACTTCGGGTTGGCGCCGGCGAGAACTGCTGTCTCGGCCGGGAGCGTTGCAACGATGCTTGCCTTGGCTATACTCACAGTCTCTATGCTCATCGCTTCATGCATTGCGATCTGATCATCCTTTCCAATTTTATCGAATTCATCAATGCTAATTATTCCCTTATTTGTGAGAATAAGTGCGCCAGCCTCAAGTACCCATCCCCCAAGAATTTCGTCTTTGCGGACTGTGGCAGTAATTCCGGCGCCCGTGACGCCAGAGCCTGAGACGTACTTTCCGCGTGGCACCAAGTTCGACACCAACTTCAAAAACATACTCTTTCCAATTCCAGGATCTCCAGTCAACAAAATATGTATGTTGCCGCGTATCGTGTTGCCGTCGGGAAGCCTGTGCTTTATACCGCCGAAAAGCTGCAAGGCTATTGACTCCTTTATCTCATCGAATCCGTAGATTCCGGGCGCTATTGACATCTTGAGCCTCTCGTAAATATTGGGGTCCGCGGCCAGCTCCTTTATGCGCGACTCGTCGTCAGGCATTATATCCATCTCGTCAAATTCGATGTCTTTTGTTTCTATATAAACAGCCTCGAAGAACATGTCCATCTTCGTGCTCAGCCTGCCTTTTATGTGCTTTGGCGCCTCAACCAATGTACCGACTATTCGGAGACGGGAGCCGGGGTCGGTCTTCTTCTGCATCTTCGGCGTTGTGAGGTCCTCCTTCAGGATGACCCTTATCTCGCCGGGCTGCTCTCCAGTGGTGATTTCGAACGGCTCCACGCCGGTAAGCCACCTGACATCGAACATTTTTTTCTCCACGGGGTCGCCGAAATCTCCGCGCCTTCCGCACTGGCATACAGCCGCCTTCTGGATTATGCTGCCTTCCTGAGGCATCGGTATCTTAGTCCCGCACTCGGGGCACACGAAAGTGGCCTCGTATATCTGTGGCTTCACCTCGGAGGCGGCCTTTATTATCGCGTCAATGCACCACAGCCTGTTCATGTGCTTCGCACGCAGGTTCCTTATGCGTATATTCCTGCTCTCGGGGATGTTCCTTATCCTGACGTTGACCTTCTCGTCCAGGCCGAAGCTTTCAGTGGCCTTCTGCATCATCCCAACAACGTCTTTCGGCGACTCAAGAAGCTGGTCGGAAGTTATGGGGTCGAACCTGTCAAGCTCGGAGAAGTCTATGACAAGGGCGCGGTCTTCCTTCGCCGCCCTGAGAAGCTCGGCATAGTACTTTTCGCGTATGAATTCCTCCATCCGCTGAACGAGTTCCATACCCGTTAATTACCGGGAGATTATTTAATCCGAGACCTACGTTTCATGTGCTTATACAGGATTTCATGTGGA
>JACPAH010000022.1 GCA_016180925.1 Candidatus Aenigmatarchaeota archaeon | reverse complement strand
GAAGAACAATTAACATAAACTTCATGAAAGTAATTAGAAATGCACAGTTAAATTATTTGGCTCGTTTCTCCCATGTATCTGATGTCAACCGGGATGCCGCGGTATCTCATGGCGGTCATTTCAAGAGCGCCGACCACTAAATCGTCAAGCTTGCGGCCGGTTTGTATATTACCATCAAAACAAGTTTCAGCTTCATAGCCAAGAGCACCAAGCAATCTTATGGAAGCATCCTGGACATCAAAAAATCCTGCAGGGGAATAAGTCCCGTTCCGTGCCTTCATCATTAGCGAATATGTATGAACCATACGGAATTCTTCCATATAATTAGAATACTACATGTCAACCCATCTGTCAGGCGGGATGTGGTCTTTTCTAGGCGGGCTCTTTTCCTCCCTGATTTCCGGCTCCGGTTCCCTGAAAGCGATGGACGCCGTTTCAAGCTTCTTCCTTATCTCGTCCATCTTTGCGTCCGGAAGCTGGGCTCTCTTGTACGTTATGACAACCATGTCGTCAGGAAAGCGTGGTATTATGTGGAAATGGACGTGGGAAACGAGCTGCCCGGCATGCTTCCCGTTGTTCTGCACGACGTTGACCCCGTCGGCCTTGAGCTCATGGACGACCTTCTTCGCCAGCTCCTTCACCACAACAACGGCCCTTTCAAGGGACTCATTGTCAGACTCCATGATGGTCTCGCAGTGCTTCTTCGGCACCACAAGTATATGGCCCGGGTTGGCGGGATTTATATCCAGAAATGCCACTGTATGCTCATCATTGTAGACGACCCTTGCGGGTATCTCCTTCCTCGCTATCTTGCAGAAAAGGCAGTCCATTAATGTCCCTTGTGGGCAAATTATAAAAGCGTTTCAGGCCTTCTAAATCTTCTGGTCATGTATCTCCCGGCAGCATTAACCCCCATATACAGCATGGAGCCTGCCGCGGCGGCCGGTATGTCCGCATAATCCGGGCTCTTGTCGCCCAGCAGCCCCGACTCATATGCCGCTATAAACAGGTCTGATACACCAATTGCCGCGGCCATCTTTGTCCGGTGAGAAATCCCAGGAAACAAAATATCGAGAGTATTATAAATCATTACAGGATATGAGTATCCTTCCCACAAATCGCCGCAATGCTGAAGGAAATCCCTCGCATATCCATCAGTGCCGGCTTCCGGAAGGACATACTCAGTTCTTACATCTTCAAGAATATAGAGTGAGATTGACGTCTGCGTTTCCAGTAAAATCCTCATGAATTCGCGCTTCAAGTCTTCGGTCGATTTCAGGAACCGCCTCTTCTTCATGTCTACCCTGAATGGATGTAATGTTTAAATAAACAAAACTGCTATCCTATTTCTTTGATTGTCAAGGCAGAATTGTATATAGGGCGGCTTCGGACCGATTTCCCGACCGCATCTAGAAGCCCAGGGGCAGTACGAATACCCCGATGAAGGCCGAGGAGAGCGCCATCATGACAGCAGCCGCATAACGCAGGGCCTTCCAATGGCTGTATAGCATCAACGAACGGCTTCGCATGGAATATGCGGCAAGCAGGGCAGCCGGGGCCAGTATCAGCGCCGTTATTGCTGCAGGCCAGACACCATCCAGTATCCCGTACTCTATGGCCTTCAGGATGAAGTTGAGGCCGTAGGCCAGCATGAACAGGTATATGACGAGCAGATACAGGAAATAGTGGGGGTAATCTTCCAGCTTCATGATAAGGATTCCGCCCGCCTGGATAAAAAGAATGGGGTCACGAGGATTCGAACCCCGACCAGCACGTTTCTTCTGTCATTATGCGTTTCCGGCGCATTCGAAGCTCCATTCAGGAGTCTGGAGCGTGCCATCCTGCCGTTAGACTATGACCCCGCGCATTACAACCGCATTTTCCCGTTTTATGCCCTTTATTGTATTTTGCCTATTCAGATATTAATCTTCGAGTCATGCATCTTCCTGCAGAATTTCGTCCAGCAAGCTCTGGTCAATGTTGTTGCCCGATGCCACTACAACGCCGACTATTTTTTTTCTCGGATGGACATGCCTGGCTATTGCCTGTATATCGTCTTCCGCTGATGTGCAGGCAAATGCCGCAGCGGCCGCGCCCTCAACCACATTCATGCGGCCGACTCTTGGCATATGGTTGAGTTTGAAATGATGATATAACTCAAGCTCATGTTCCGGAAATTGCTGAAATTGTGTGACAAGCCGGGAATTGTACACATCCCTGATGGCCTGCCTTATCTGAGCCTCGGTGACGTCGAACATGTCGTCAATATACCTTTGCGAAAGCTCGAGCATCCCCGGCGACGCCTTAGGCACCCTGATGCCGTCAGCCACGGTGTCCCCTCTCGGCTCGTAAGGGAGCACTTCACCGGCCCTGTACGACCTCACTGCGGTGTTGAAGTTCTCGGCCTGGACCCCGAATACCCAGGTTTTTGTTCCTGCATTCCATCCTTCGGCTTTAACTCTTTCGTCGCGGTAATCAGACGCCAAACCGATTCCATTCCCAAGACCCCCGCCGCCAAATGGAACGACAAAAAAATCAGGGTGGCTGTATCCAGCTCCTTGTTTAAATACCTCTGTTGCAATGGTCGACTGGCCCATGATTATGTCCTCATGTTCGTAAGCGGGCACATACACAAAGTTGTTCCTGTGTGCATACTGTATTGCCTCTTCCGCTGTTTCGCTGTAGTTGTCCCCGAACAAAACCACTTCCGCCCCCAGCTCCCTTGCCCCATCAATCTTCATTTTCGGGGTGGTTTTTGACATGAAAATAACCGCCCTGAGATTGCGGTCATATGCGCGCGCTGCCGCGGCAACGCCCTTCGCGTGGTTGCCCGCCGATGCGGTTACCACCGTATCGCCGTATTGAAGCTCTCCGGATTCCATGCGCTTTTTCATGAAATATTCGGCACCCCTGTCCTTGAACGAGCCCCCGGGATTCAGGGTGTCCATCTTAGCCCATAATTCTATTTCAAGTTCGCCCATCCTCATGATTCTATATATGATAACGGGTGTTCTGTCTAGATGCCTTTCCATGTACAGGGCTGCTGCGGGCACCTCTGCCATGTCAAGCCTGTCTACCAATCTGCTCAATTTTACCAATCCCATTTGAGTGTTTTTTCTGTATTATTATCTTTAATTTGCAAAAAAGTGCCCCTTCTTTATTTCACTTAAAAGTAGCACCTTATAATACGTATATAAAGTTTCCGGTTCGGCATAAGCCTTAAATACATAGGCAATTCAAGAAGTAAAAGTCTGCCGGCCGGAACCGGTGGGCGAAAAAGGGGTGCAAAAAATGAGGATACAAAGGATTGGAGAACTTGCATTCATACTGTTCGTAGTGGTGGCGATACTTGCCGGCCTGGCAACGTATGTCAACCCAGAAGGAGGCTACGGCGCGGTAACGGCCGTAATGGTCGTGCTCGGCGTCCTCGTAGGGCTGATAAACGTTTCCGAGAAGGAAACAATACCGTTCCTGGTTGCCTCCATAGCGCTTCTTGCGGCAGGGACCGCCAGCTTCGGATCCCTGAGCACCATAGGGATAGGGAACGTCGGAAAGGTGATGAGCAACATACTCACTTTCGTGGGTGCCTTCGTAGCTCCTGCGGCGGTGATAGTCGCCCTCAAGGCCATATATTCCCTGGGCGCCAAGAAATAAAGGAAACCGGAAGGAAAATTCCTTCCACAGTCTGTATATCATACTTGGGGTGGATAAAAAATGAACGCAGAATCAGCAGGAAAGTGGGTCTTCCTGGTCAGCATCGTTATCGCTGTGATAACGGGTGCTGTTGCCGCAATCGACTACTCAGTAGTCGCTGTGCTGGCAGTACTGGGATTGATCGTAGGACTCCTGAACGTAACGGAGAAGGAAGCGACGGCATTTTTGGTGTCAACAATAGCCCTCGCACTTCTGACTCTAAGCCTTGGTTCATTGCTTGAAGGCGTTTCGGCGCTGAAGGCAATCATAACCAACATAGGAACAGTCGCAGGTGCCGCAGGCCTTGTTGTTGCCCTGAAAAGCATATGGTCGCTGTCTTCAAGCAAGTAAGTTCAGGACCCAAAGGCTTTTTTATTTTTTTAATTTTATCATATATTCTTCATATCATTCAAGATAATCTATTTATTCGGCCCTATCCAATAAAACCCTATGAACATGTTCCTTGCGGCAGGTGTTGTTGTGGCCGTAATCATAATCGCCGCTGCTTTTGTCTATGTCCCGCAATTATCAGGCACCGAAAGCGGCAGCTTGAATATGCCTGTTCTGGACGGGACGGGACTGGCAAACGAGACGGTTATTGAAGAGCCTGAGCCGGCCATAGGAGAGACACCAACTACTCCGCCTCCTGCGGAAGAGTCTGCAGAAACGCCTTCAGATAGCAGGCCGGACATTGTCCTGGAAAGCATAACTCTTGACCCGAAGACGCCTATCGTCAACGAACTCATCACCTTCACGGCAAACCTGAGGAACAGCGGCGGTTCCGGCATAGACGCCTTCTCGTACACGCTTTCGCCGCTTGTAGACCAGGTGTCAATCATATCGCCGGCATCTGCCGCCTCGCCATCGCTTGCCCCGGGAGACACCACGACCATAAGACTTCAGGCAAAAATAGCGATTCCAGGACCGGCCAAGGTCAAGTCAACTGCAGACACATTCAACAGCATAAACGAGTCGAACGAGACAAACAACCAGCTGGTCGTCCCGTTCAGAATCTACACGAAGCAGAGCTGGGCCGGATGCTCCGGCAACGGGAAGAGCGTATGCGCCGACCTCGTTGACGACGCCTACTTCACGAACCACACCGAATGCCAGCCTGCATACAACTGCACTTCCTTCATCATGGGATGCGACGCCGTCTGCCCGTTCCCCAGAGAATAGCCTTTATATACTATTTTTAAGTAACAAAATCTTTATGCAGTTCGTGACGTTATATAGATAGTTAAGATGGTTTAGAGGAGATGAAAATAACATACAAGCCTGTCCTGACCGGAAGAACAAAGGACGGCCTGCCGGTCGAAGTTGTCGACCTCGTTCCTTTGCATGGTTCTGACCCGGAAACCTTCGGAAGGCTGTTCAGGCAAGGCCAGAGGATTTACCACAGTTCATTCCCACCCGAAGAAAAGGAGTCTACTGATGTTATAAGAAAATATATTGCTACAGCAGACATGGACATGAGGGATGGAACTGATGTTAATTTTGGTCCGGGGACTTTCTCGTATCTCGTCCCGATGATAGACGGCAAAGCGGAAGGTATGCTTTCATATTGCCTTGTTCTGTGCGACGGCTTTTCAGAGATTCTTGTAGGCTATGCTGCCGTGTCGAAAAAGCACAGAAACAAAGGCGTCGCAACCGTGATGGCCAACGCGGCAGTCAGAAATGCCAACAGGCAGAGTATGAAAAGACTCAACACATCGCTGAAATACAGGGTCGCGGAAATCGAGCAGCCTACAACCAGCTATGATGACATGATGAGGGACACCACGCGCCCAATATATCATCAGAAGACCACAGGTCTGGGGGCCGCGGCCATAATTGACAAAAAAACAGGGGAGATGATTCCCGTGCCCTATGCGCAGCCGGGCATAAAGGAAAGAGCCGATGTAACGCCAGAGCCTGTCCCGCTTGTTTTAGGCGTTGCGCATGCAGAGAAAGGAAGGGTTAAAAAAATAAAAGCGCAGCCTGAAACTGTAATTTCCCCTTCGGGAGAAGTGAGAAACGGAATACAAGAATGCGCTGTTCTGGATTCGGGAGAATTCTACAAGATAGCAGACGGGGTGTTAAATGATTACAGAAGCGCCGTCGAGGACGGCACATATGACGCGCAGCAAATAGACGGCATCCAGCGCATACTGGAAAGAGGACTCTTGACGGCGGACAACGATTCAGTATTCCTTGAACCAAATAAATAATCCCGACAAGAATTATTTGCTTCACATATGCTCAAAAAGCGAAGCTTTTTAGCATCTCGGAAGACTTTGTCTTCCGCAGATAGTGCCCAAGAAAACTAATATCCAGAATGTTTTCTTGGAGCACTATAAAGCCTCATATTCTCGTGGGTATACAAAGAAGATGTCATTTCCACAAATTTCCCACACGGTGGGTTATTTAAATTTGTATATCCAATATACTTTTATGAAAATTCCAATATTTATTATCGGAAAATTTCTATTGGTTGAAACTTTGAGGTCTGTATGTTTCAAAATTGAATAACATGTTCAGATTTTGTTAATAATATTTTTTATCTTTCCTCAAAATATCGTCTAAAGATTTGCGATTAAGGAGGTATTCGATATGCAATTAAGAAGCGTTTCGCGACCTGTCTGCTGCGGAAGTCATATGAAATTGATGGCAGAAGGAATAAGATTCGTAGAAATCACATGTAAAAAATGCGGCGATGTAATCTACCTGAAAAAGAAAGAAGAACATGTTCCGCAGCTTATTGATGATTAAAAAAGCCGCAAGAAGCCACCGGGAGGAGTTGAACCCCCAACCTTCTGATAACTTTCTGTCACTGCCTTTCGGCTCAGATTATCAGATACAAGTCAGATGCTGTTGGCCACTGCGCCTTTGGCGCGAATGACTGCCAGTTGAGCTACGGTGGCGGATTTCAAGATACTAGACTAATAATAAATCCAGACACTTTAATATATTTAATTGACCTCTAAAGGCATATTAAGGCCGATTGAATATGTTAGAATACCTTAATGATATTCTAAATATGTTCACAAGCCGCGCCTGTCAAGCTCGTTGTGAATCAGGACAGGGCAGTGGGAAGCGAAAAGCAGCGACGGGCCCAGGCTGACCTTGCTGGACGGCATGTCGGAAAAGAACTTCTTCGTCTTCTGCGGCAGGCCGATGTTGTCGCCGAAAACGAACAGTATGTTTTTCTTGAACTCGAAATCCCTTATGTCGGTGCCCGAGCTGTCGAGGACAACAACCTGATTCTGCTTGGAGCGCTCCCAGACGAGCCTTTCGAAGCTTTTCTTTGAAACAGTTATTCCCTTCCTCACATTAACCTCTTCGTTCAGGCTGAGCCATCCGCCCTTCTGGAGAGCTGCCTGGATGCAGACGGCTATGGAGCGCTCGTCGTAGCCCATGCCTTTTATCTCGTTGGAGCTGAACGTGACAGTCTTCGGGCCGGCTGGCGGGCCCTCGAGGACGGCGTGAAATATGACGTTGCGCCTTATGTCCCCGGAAATCCATATGGAGTTCGACACGGCGCTGGCCACTATGTTCATGTTGCCTGCCCTTGACAGGTTGTTGATGTCGAAGCCCGCATGCGTCGATGCCTTCCTGGCGCGCAGAACAAACTCTCTCATAACATTTCATTCAGGCTAATGTTCAAAAAGGCTTTGCTGCATAGTTCAGGAATCATAAGTCAAGCGAAGCCTGACTTTGATATCAAATGCGTGAATGCTCAAAAACTGAAAGTTTTTGGCATCCCAGAGGGATGTCATTCCTCTGAGGAAACCTTCGGTTT
>JACPAH010000014.1:2990-34709 GCA_016180925.1 Candidatus Aenigmatarchaeota archaeon | reverse complement strand
TGTTGTCAACTTAAAGGGATAAATTTATCCGTAGGCTTCATCGTGATGCGCGAAGCGCAGCAGGCGGACAATATTGCCTTCGATTCCATATACAAGAACGAATGAACCAAGAACATGAACGCGCCTTGTATTCTGAAGAGGCCGCCGCAACGGCTTGAAATGCTCAGGATTTGCAAGGATCCGTTCTATAGATTTTTTCAGCGCGTCTTCGAGTGTTTTGTTCTTCCTGACAAGATGCCTGATGTCTTTCTGGCAGGCTTCGCTTACCTCCAGTTCGTACAAAGCTAACCACCAAAAACGTCAGAAATATTCTTGATTTTCCTGAATTTACCTCTATAGCTTCTGATTTGTCGCGAAGGCCGTATTTGGCTTTGACTATATTGAGGATCCTATTTGTATGTTCTGATAGTTTCACAACAGCCTGAACCATCATTTCACCTATATCTCATATATATACAAAGTTATTTAAAATAATAATATGTTTTCTTTGACGTGTCGGCCTCAAAGCGCTTTCAGCTGGCCATGAGAGCCAGACTCAACGGCGGCATTGCTCAGATAAAACTGCTCCGCAGCCCCCTCGAATTCAAGTCAAGAGGATAGACTATTCCCGTCATGATGTCCTTTCATAATCTTCCAGCAGTCCCGCGGCAATAGTCTTTAATATATTCAACTGACAAGTATCTGGTAACTGATATGTGGGGTGTGAGGCCCTTGTCAGCCCTTCCGAACTGAAGATACATCCATGACCTTCCAGCCGCGACGAACATTCCCGTGGTTAGAAGGATAAAAAAACATCCGCGGCCCGAAGGGACGCGTCGATGCACCTGCCGCGCAGCGGCTGAACGGAGATGGAAGCGCCTCCGGAACGGAAATCAGTTTTCTTATTCCAGATTACGTCAACTTCACCCTGAAACGCACGAAGGACTCATGAAAGACGAGGGAAATGGGAATGAGCAAGCTGACGATTTCTCTCCATGAAGGAGTGAAAGGCGCTGTTCAAGGGGCAATCGCCGGAGTAAAGATATTCAAGATACTTTTCGCGATCATCGTAGTTTACAGCGTTTACTGCTTCTGTACAGGGAATTTCCGCATGACGATGCCGAACCTGTCCGTTCGCGATGCGTTAGCCATGGGGCCTCTCGCCATATTTATCGCAGGGTGGGTGATTCCGATATTCGTCCTAGCTTACACATTATTCCTTGACGGTATCCGCCTTCTGGCATATCTGGTGTCTGCTTTGGCAGGCCTCATGTTTGTCTGGAGCTTCTCGATGAACATGATAGACCAGATGACTGCCGGACACGAGAAAGCGCAAGAGCGTAAGGGTATGTCCCGCGGTATACAAACCATGAAACCTAGCACCGAGAGGTGGCTGACGAGATTGGGCGCGACACTTTCCAACATTGTCATGAGGCACCACTGAACTTCGAACGGCAGGGCCGGATGCGGGTCTGCTCCCCGAAGCTGTGTCTGGTCCTGCCGACATCAACCCCACAACCCCCACATGGAGGTTGCCATGAAAACGGCGGTGATTTTCATCACGGCATCGCTCCTATCCTTCGCTGATGCCCACTCCCAGGGAACGCTGGTGTTCGAGAACAGGGTCAGGGCCTCCGGCGGTGACGTCACAGACTCCCTGCTCTATCAGGTCTACGTGTCACGCCTGCCGGTACCCGTCAACCAGGAGTTCAGCATAACCCTGCGAATCCTGTCCAGAGGCGTGTATAACGGATCGAGGCGGATTATACAGACAGATGCAGGCATACCGGGCATCAATACGGAAATCAGCCTTGTAGTTCCGGATGACAAGATAGACATCAGGAATCTGCGGACGATGAACTTCTACAACATGAACTCCGGAGGCTGGAGGAACGTTCCCGTTCCAGATGTAACATACCAGATGGCGGAGCGAATCGTCTGGCCCACTCTGAGCTTCGTTCTGGGTTTCATACCCGGAATAGGGAGCAGCATAGGACTAGCGCAGGGAATCGCATCGGCTTCCTTTGAACTAAACAGCATCAGGACTTACTCGGCCCAGGAAAGGGAGAGGCTCCTGCGGTTCGAGTCGGAATTCGACGTATTCCCGATACCTCTCGATCCGATTCCGGAAGACGGCTGGGATTACAGGAACCTTCACCTGGGAGGCTACGAGTTCGTGCTTCCCATGTCCGCGAGGGCAACTGGCACAACTGTGAACCTGCTTGTAGGCCGGGTCAGGACGCAGCCGAGGAATATCGTCATAGGAGACGAGGCCGTGTTCCCAGCGCAGAACATCTCTGTGCGTCTTGACCGCCTGAGGGCAATAAGCAGCCGCGGACCTGTCACAGCGCCGGGTACCGGTGTTGTCGAGATCAGCGGAAGCCTTGGGAGCGGCGATCCTGTGGTCGGCGGGGAATATGGAAACAGGCTCTGGGAATGGGTCCGGGCCAACCTCACGGAAAGGGGCATATACACCTTTCGGATTACGAGCAGCTCCGGGAAGATCAGCGTCTTCTCGATCAAACGGTGGGAAGGCTACCAAGGGCAGGGGGTGTCAGAATGGACAAGAGTGTCCGGAGTTGACATGAAATGGAAGGAGGGGTCGCTGGACACGAATGTCCTTGGAACCGGCTACTACATATTCTCCGTCGTTGCTGACGAGCCCGGCGTTTCAGGGGACTATAGGTTTACACTTACCTCCCCAAATTCGTCCCTGCCGGAGTTGATTATTTCTCATAAGCCCGTTGGGATGCCAATGGATGCGGAAAACATCCCGCAGACAACCCAGCTGAGTCCCAACTTCCCGAACCCGTTCAACTCCGAAACCACCGTATCCTTCGCGATAGGGAGCGGTGATGAGGGGCATGTGAAGTTGGCGGTCTACAACATGCTGGGCCAGGAAGTGGCTGTGCTGGTCGACGAGCCGTTGCCTGCCGGGAACTACACCGCGAAGTGGGACGGCCGCGACGGCAGTGGAAGGCGCGTCGCCTCCGGCATCTATCTCTACCGGCTGGAGGCAGGGAAGTCAGTCAAGATGGAGAAGATGCTCACGCTCCAGTGAATGGCGGCAGGGCGTCAACCAGCGAATTCTTGTGAGGGGAGAGTTCGCTGGGGCGGTCCGCTTACACACAGGCCGGTGACTATCCCATCGCCGGACGGATGGTTCTCAAGGAAACGGTCCGACAGAACCCCCTGCTGCCCCGCTCACAGAGGAAGGAGGTGCGCCAAACCCATATAATCCAATGCACGTCCGCAGTCTTGGAAGGAGTTTATGACTCCTTCAAGATCTCAAAGAGCTATGCTCTTTGCAGATTGTGGAGAGCTTTAGGGGCTCCGTAAATCCGTCGCGATTTCCGCACCAAATGTGGCGACCAAGGGAGACAACACCATGGCCGCAACCACCCAGAAGGCAGCAGCACCGGTGACGTCTTCGACGACATCCAACAACAAGGACCTGCGCACGGCCGGGGACCGTGTAGGCAGGTGCTGAACAGGCAGGGGAGCTTCCCCTTCCCGGAGAGGTTCCTCTGCCTGTGTCCGCCTCAACCCCAGCCCGTTACTCTCTCGCTCTTAGTACAAAGTACAAAACATCCAACACCACACTCAAACCGCAGCAGGAGGTTCCCATGTATCAGTCCAGTTCTTCCACCCACAATTCCCTCCCCAGCCAAGAGCCTGACCCTCCCGACACTTCGGATGATCGCGGTAGTCTCGACGAAGGCGAAGGCGGCGGGTTGTTCAGCTGGTTCACCGACGGCTGGGGTTCTTCCAATGACCCCACATGGGGTCCGTCGTCACCGCCGTCCAAAGGTGACGACTCGGGTGACTTCTAGCAAGAAGGGGCCCGTCACCACCGCCCACCGAAGAAGGAGACAACTGGCAACCAGAGAGTCGCACGTAAGTATGTTTGCAACACATATCCGGAACTAAGGATACCACAGTAGATTACGTATTGTGATGAATCCCGGGAGTGCTGAAAGGCACACTCCCGAACCTAGTACGGTCTAAAACCGGCCATAGAAAATTAAGAGAGAGTACGGGCTGCGTTTCCGGGAGCAGTCGCATCCGAAGGTCGTGTGACTGCATCGAGGTGAACCGTGAATATGGCCTTCTTCACGGCGGAGAAGGGGGAAGTCCTTGAGGTGAGCTTTCCCCTTCTCCGAACACGCAACGGAGGCCGTATGAGAAAGATATTGCTTGCACCGATTTTGCCCCTGCTTTTCATGGGGCTCGTCATGTGGGGGCTCTTCCTGTGGCTCGCCCTTCCAAAGAACTTCGACGAAGTCGACTGGTGACGGAAAGGAGGCGCCGATGAAGCACTGCTAACAGTTTGCACTGTCTTACGACCTACTTTCGCAAAGGAATGAACCATGCCCAAATATGACTTCTGCGACAGATGCGAAAAGGAACTGCCTCCGCACTATAGGAACATTCCATGGTATTCGGCTTTTGACGGGCTCTGCGCCGAATGCATGGCCAAAGTCAGAGAGAGACTTGGCAAAGCCACGGATGAGTTCGAGCGCTCGCTGCGGAGGGATAACGTCCCCGAACGCGACATCAGGCGGCTGTCCAATCAATTCCGCGAGACGCTGGCCAGAGAGGAATAGCGAAATGGAAAGGGTATTCTGCGACAGATGCGGGTGCGAATGCACGAAAGACTACCGCACAGGCGGCATCTTCATAAAGCAACTGGGAGGCCGTTGCTTCAACTATCTCTGCCCCTCGTGCGACGACCACGTCACGAGAGAAAGAGAGAAGGAGGTAGCAAGACTGGAGAGAGCGGTATCCAAAGCCGAAGCCAGAGCCCGCAGACATCTCTGACAACGCGAAAGCAGTTCAACAGGTTGATGCAAAGCGGGAGTAGCCATACCGACTGCCGCCTTTTCTGTGCGCCGTTTGCCGGAGCTATGTCATATCCACTTGAGTGGGTATGATTATACTCTCCAGGAATCAAGCGCCGGGTTCCAAGGCACGCAACCCTTAGCACCCCGGATCGTCCGGAAGCGGAAGCGAATCTCTTGACATCTGTAGCGAGATGACAGGAGATTGCGGCGCACCCAATTAGTGGGGCTGTAGCTCAGAGGAATGCATGCAATGATTCCGGGCAGAGCATCTGTATGGAAATACAGAAGGTTGTGGGTTCAAATCCCACCAGTCCCGTCAATCTTCCGCACCCAGGGTGAAAAGGGATGGCGTTGGGTGCGGATATCTCCGTGAGCGCCATCCCGTTTTCGGTAGGGAGCAGGCCTGACCAGTTTTCCTGACGGCGGGCCTGCTCTCATTGAATTTCATGCAGCTAGCCTTGCGAAGAAAGGGAATCAATGGCAAGCCTGAGAGGATAGAGCGCTGGCTTGCTCGTGAGCGTTCCAGATGGAATGAGTTCTGGTTGTAACCTTCCTGCCGGCATGAAATTTCGTGCGGCGCTTCTCAGTTGACGCGAAACAAGGAGGTGCCACGCAATCATGCTTTCCTCATCTCCTCAACCGGAAGTGTAAAAGCGCGAGGAGTCAATCAAGCACCGAGCGAATTCCAAAGGAAGTGTAGAGGAGCGCCGCACAACAAAATGCGCGGATTGCAGTTGCGCTTTTCCCTCTGTGGATACCCCTCCCTCCGGAAAAGCGCATAAGGAGAGGCCGGTGATGGGCGGTGATAGGTGGTGCTATCATGGCAGGCCTGTCGCCGGTCCTCTCCGATGTCAGAGAGATGCACAACAAAATGCGCCGCGCCGTCAGGATAGGGAGCGGCAGGCGAGGCGGGGTTTCCCTGGCCTCATCCGTCAACGCCTAACAAGGAGGGTTGGAGGTGCCTCTGAAAATCACTGGAAGTCCCCTGCGCGGAAATCCCGGCTGCTGATTCCGGGCATCGTGAGAGGATGCCTCGCACGCGGGGGTGAAGTTCAAACGCAGCTTGGTCCTCACTGGCGGAGAGGCCGATGGCATGGAAACCCAATTGCCTGTCGCCGGCCTCTCCCAAAAGTTTTGGAAGAAGGACTGTATCTCCACTCACCCTGTTGCAGTAAGGGTCGAGGACGCGCAGATTCAAGGAGCCGCACTCCTCTACGCATCCTTGAACATGCGCGGAGGGCATGAGACTACAGGTGCATTCTCCTCTCTGCACTTGCGTCCTGCAGAGTTCGTCAATAGAGCACTACCTATGACGAATGATTCCGACAAGCCTCTCCACATCGGTTCTGCAGGCTAGTTCAATGCCCATGGCAGGGTCGGGCGTCGATGGCAAGCGTTCCCGGCACGCCCGACCCTGCCCGCAAAACCCAGAAGGAACCAGAGCTTCTGGAGATAGTCCGGCATGGGGTGCGGGTTGACTCATGCTTCCAGCCAAGGACAACAACCGGCAGCCGCAGTTCTCATCTACTCACCAGGCAGGTGGCCTATGAGTACGATGACCCTTCCCCACCCGACGGCGCTTCATCCCGGAGCGTCCTCGGTGGTGAGCCTGGACGTGAAGCCGTGGACCAAGCCCGACTCCGTCCGTCTCATCCCCGGAGGCAAGGTGAAGACCGCGCTGGGTGGTGGAGACCGCAGGTCCCTGTTGGACGAGCTCATCCTGGGCCAGATCGCCGACACGATCCCGTCGCCCGAGGTGAGCCAGTTCAACTGAAGGCAAGCGCCGGAGGATCGTGGGTGAGAGACGCGGCCCTCCGGTTGCAGTTCACCGGCTAACCGCTGTGAAAGGGGGTGAGTCCGAAGGTCACTTGAAGTTTCACCCACTGCATCCGCAAGGATGTATGGTCGCTCGCCGCAGGAACCGGAACAGAGACGCCTGAGATTCCCGCTCGCGAAGCTGAGGAGCCACAAGACCACAATCTTCGACTCCAAGAGGTCTTTCAATAGCCGGACTCGAAGGTGTCTCCCAACACGGAGAAGATGCGATGTTGAAGCTTCCCCTGAACGGGAACTTCCCGAACCCGTTCAACGGCGAGAGCAAGGTCAGCCTCTTCACCCATCTGGTGGCGTCCGCCTAAGCCGACGATCAAGCGGACAAGAGGCAACAGCAAGGCGGGCGGGGCTCTCATGACAGGCGTCCTCAGGCGAGGTACTGTCGTAGTGAGGGTTCCGCCCGCCGACATCATCAACCATCAAACCCAAACAACGAGGTAGAAGCGATGAGCAATGAATGGTGCATCATCAGCGTAGAAACAGACACAGTCGATGCACTTGCGATGGGTTTTGGCAACGCCCTGTTGCCAGGCCCGGATGTCGAGCCGCTCAAGACCTACACGGTTCAGCACGAAGAATCTGGCGAAACCCGGCAGGTCGTCGCGCGGGACGAAGACGAACTCGGCGAAAAAATCTCCAGGGGCGAATTCTGGGGACGGTAATCTGAACTACATTAGTGTACTTTTGATGAAGATGTTGGTGGTTGAATTTACAACTTAGTGCACTCACTATTTCATCATTTCAGAAGAGAGATTGAAATGGTATCAGTGTTTCTAGTCTTTGTTCGGTGTGCCAATCAGACACTACCACTTCTGTCACAGGGAGACGCTGGAGAACGCCTCCCTTCTTTTTTATTTATGTTGTCAACTTAAAGGGATATAGAAAGCTTTGTATGTGCATGTGCACACATACACAGATATGGGAACAAAAACAATCAGCATACTGGACGAGGCTTACGAGAGCCTGAAGAGAGAGAAGGAAAATGAGGAGAGTTTCAGCGATGTCATTCTGAGGCTGACAAAAAAAGGGGCAGGATAATGGATTCCTTCGGAAAATGGAAGATGAGCGACAGCGAAGTCGTGAAGTTCAGGAAAGAGCTCCGAAGGGTGTGGAAGGGATTTGGAAAGAAATGATATGTACAGATACCGGCGTTCTTGTGCCGATACTTAGGAATGAAAAAGCTTATAGTGAAACAAGTAAATAAACAGGATATGATTTACTTGTTTCACATATAGTTCGCAAGGAAACTAATATCCTGAATGTTTCTTTTCATGACTATAAGACAGAAAGATGGTATGGTAATAGTATCTTGAAATTTCTCCTGTAATTTTCCAGCACCCTTGTTTCTTGGCTTGGGTCATATTCACCGTCACCGTGCTCTGTTTTGAGCTGTACTATTGACATTCCTCTGAATACCCTATTCGCTACAGAATCAGAAACGCGCCAGTCATCCCACGAAAGTTCCTGCCTTCTCGTCCTGAGCTCTTCTGCGTAGTTCATTGCCATGAATATGGATTGAGCTGTTAAATAAACGTCAGTTTTAAAGTCAAAAAATTATATCTAAAATATAACTCAGTTTATGCTACTTAGCTTAGCTAATTGTCCAGCTAAAACTGGCAGGTGTGAGATCAAAGTTACCTGCTGGATCCTTTGCTCGCACTGAGAAGGTATGAGTGCTTCTTGGCAAGCTGGTATATCTCTTTGGGCTCGTACATACTTCAAAAGTGCCCCCATCAAGGCTGCATTCAAAAGTGCTGCCTGTTTCACTTGACCTAAAATAAAAATTAAAAGTTGTAGAACTGGTAGTGCTAGGAGGAGTTGTAATAATGGTTGTATCAGGTGGTGTGGTGTCTAGTGATGAGGCTGGCAGGGTAGAAATAGTGCTAGCAGATGCAGGACCATAAGGACTGATAGAGGTGCTACTAATAGTCACTGGAAAACCAGAAGACCCAAAGAAAATCAAAACCTGGGCCCTCAAACTTAATACATCATCTGCCTCGATAGTTAAGTAGCCAGTCCTGCGCGATGGACCGCCAGGTCCTCCACCGCCTGCAGAAGATAATAACCATTGTGCATTTGGTTGGATAGTATTAGTAGTAGAACTCACAACTCCTCCTGTTGTATTCCAAAATTTTAAAGTAACAACCTGAGCAACAGGGGCTATGTTAATAATTGACATCTGTGTATATTGATTGGTTGTAAATCCATCTAGCATCAAATGTGCGATTAAAGCATTGGGTCTTCCGCCTAAATGTGTGGCCTGTCCCGTATAACCGAATTGATTACTAGAAAATAAAAATATACTTATCAAAATAATCAAACTTAAGAGTATTAGAAGTGTTGGAGTAAAGTTTTTGAGATGCTGCCCGCTTTTAGAATGTTTCATAAAATCAATTAGTATCTCGCCATATTTAAACATATGAAGTGGACTGCGCCCCTAAAATGGAACAATAAGTTGACGAACATTATAAATAATAAAAGGATGGTGCAGTTATGGAAAAGAGAAGGTTTACAAAAGAATTCAAGCTGTCTGTTCTAAACGAGCTTGACAGTGGCAAGAGCGCAGCCCAATTAAGCATTTTGGTAAATTAACCCGATATTCGTAGTACTCAGTTTCTCCAACTTTCTTGTCAAACGCCTTCATAATCTTTATAAAATAAATTAGGAACCCGAAGTTCTTATAGTTCTCCAAGGAAACATTCAGGATATTAGTTTCCTTGCGAACTATATGTGAAACCAGAATTCATGTCCGGATTCTTTTCTGGTTTCACTATAAATCTGTCGGTGCCCGATTTGGCTTTTGCCACATTAATAGGTGTCGTTTACTTTACAGCTCACCCGAACTTCCTCGACCACTTGATGATTGTCCACCTGCTGACCTTCACGCCGTCCGCTTTCAGGCGTCTCTGGACCTTCGAGGAACTTTTTTCCCGTTTGTAGAGGGAGACGGCCTTCAGTATGAGATGTTCCGGATACCTCATGCGCCTGAAGGAGCCCGGAGTGAACTTCCTCCTGCACTTGCTGCACAGGCGCATGCGGGTCTTGCCTTTCATGTTGTAGCGCCAGCCGCGCCACACAGTTTCACGGCTCCTGCAATATGGGCACTGCATAAATACAATATGGTTTGGGTTCTTATATATTTCCCGACAATAGCGGAAGATGAAGTTTTCCTTCAATTCAATGGAGCTCGAAGTGCCTGAAGGCGTCTACTATCCGGCCGAGGACAGCTTCCTGCTTGCCGACGCTGTTGAGGCGCTTGAAATGAAAGGGAAGAATATCCTTGACATGGGATGCGGTTCGGGCTTCCTTTCGCTGCTCTGCGCGTCGAAGGGCGCGCATGTCACGGCTGCAGACGTGACAGAGGATGCCGTGGAGGCAACGAAAGCCAATGCGCAGGCAAACGGGCTGAAAGTGAACGCCGTCGTGTCCGACCTCCTCCAGAACGTGAGCGGCAGGTTTGATTTCATAATATTCAATCCGCCGTACCTCCCGCGAGGAGAGGACGAGGAAGGGCACGTCACTTACACAGGCGGCGCGACAGGACGGGAAGTGATAGAAAGATTCATAACGCAATGCGGGACTCACTTGGAAAATGGCGGAAAAATATTGCTGCTCGTGTCTTCGCTGACGGGGAAAGAAGAAGTCATCGCCGCCCTCAATGAGTCCGGATTTTCTGCGAAGATAGCCGCTAAGGAGAAGATTGACTGGGAAGAGCTAGTCGTGGTTGAGGCCTGTAAGTCTTCGTAGGCTTTTGAGCTTCGTCAAAATAGGGGCCATGCTCCATGTTATGGACTGCCGCGCTTATCCTTAGAAGCCTGTCAGGGATGCCGTCCGATACAGGCCCGAGATAATGGTCGAGGGCTCTTCTCACATGACGGCCGGCCTCGCACCCGTCCAGAACTTCTTTCTGGTCCCTTACTAGTGCCATATAGCGGATGACATCGTCCTTTTCCACCGCAGCCACCATTTTCCTCATGATGCCATAGACATCCCCGTTTTTCATCCTCTTAGTCTTGGGCAAACGCTTAAAAAACAACATCTGAATCAGTATTTATGCCAGTGAACGCGCCGGCGGAATACTTCATGGCGGAGAGCAAGTTCCACTCGGCGAAAAGCAGGGAGGAAAAAATAGCGGCAATGGAGGAGATGGTGCGGCTAATGCCGCGCCACCACGGCAGCGAGACCGCCATGGCGCAGCTGAAGCAGAAGCTGGCCAAATTGAAGAAGGAAAAAGGGGCGAAGAAGAAGGGCGGCGCCAGGCTTGGCGTGACGAAGGAGGGCGAGGCCCAGGTCTGCATCCTGGGATTCACGAACTCGGGCAAATCGACGCTTCTGAAGTCCCTGAGCGGCGCTTCGCCGGGGATAAGCGGCTATGCTTACACGACGACGAGGCCGGAAATAGGGATGATGGATTATTCGGGAGTGAAGATACAGCTCGTCGAGATACCTTCGACATTCCGGTCCGAGGACATCAGTGTATGCAGGACTGCCGAGCTCATACTTCTTCTTGCAAAGAGCGGCAGCGAGCTGAAGGAACTCGAGGACATAATGAAGAGCAATTTCATACGGACGAAGGCCGTGTATGCAAACCCCTTCACCGAGCCCGTATCGGACATAAAGGAAAAGGTATGGGATGCGCTAGGGCTCATAATAGCGTTCACGAGGAAGAGCGACGGCACGAAATCGCCCATGGCTCTTCCCGACGGCTCCAACATCAGTGATTTCGCGAAGCGGATACACAAGGACTTCGTGAAGAACTTCCGCTTTGCAAGGCTGTGGCGCAACGGCATGGTGAAGCAGGTGGGGCTTTCCTACGTCCTTGAGCACGGAGATATAGTGGAAATACGCGTCAAATGAAACTCCTATCCTATTGTATATTTTATCTTTACAGGTATTCTATATGTCCTGAATATTTTGATGAAGACTGGATAGCTCTCAATAGGTATTTCAATAGAACCTTTTGCAAGCTTTATGCCATTGTATTTTTCCAGCATTCCAAGATATTTTCTTCCATAATGGTTATATCCGAATATTTTCTTATTTATTGTAACCCTTTTTGAGTGCGGTTTTATATTCTCCCACAAAAAAATTATACTTTTTGATTTTTCAGGCATTTCGTTGTACCTTCCATACAAAACAATTCCATTTATTATTATGCTCGATTTCAAATCTTTCCACTCGTCTATCTTTCCCACTATAGGTTTTATTTCATTTTCAATTCCGATAAGCTTCCAATATCTGGTAAATTTTATGGATTTATAGAATCCTTCCTTGATTTTTTCAACTTTTTTTTCCAATAACTTTTCCTTTCTAAATATATCCAAAAATATGTCTACATCGCTTTTTTTTGTAGATTCACCCCTTGATACGCTACCAAAAAGTATTATAGACTTTACATTTTCAGAGTCTTTTCCTAATTTTGACATTAAGAATGACGTAAAATCCATCGCATAAGCCAATATTTCATAATTCATCAAGACCAGCCTCCTTTATTTTTAACATAAAAAAGTTGAAATCATCTATTACGCTCCGTATAACCTTTTCTGATTGGCGTTTTCCGTAACATAGAATATTTCTTTTATTTTCTATCCTAACCATAATCTCCAGAATTTCTTTTTTATTTGGAAAATCAAAATTCAGTTTTTCTTGAGTAGTTCTTGTAGATGAAAACCAGTCATGTTTTATAGATGCTCCGGGGTCTATCAGACTTTTTTTATGGAGAAGCATTTCAAGCATATCACACATAGCAGCTGACGTATGAAACCCGATGCTTCTTTGCCTGTCTTCGATACCCCTTTCTACGCATTCTTTCAGTGATTCCAGACTTTCTTTCAGGTTCCTTTTATGAGATTCTATGTTCATGATTTCACCTGTAACTAAAAATATTTACATGTGTAACTAAGTATTTAAAACTTTGTATTACACATGTAACTAAACATATTTACATGTGTAACTAAATGCGTTAAAACTGTTCTGTAAAGGATTTATAATAAGAAAATAAATATGTATCATGAACCTCGACAAATTCTTCTCGGCGAAAAGCATAGCCATAGTGGGTGTATCGCCGGAACCGGCCAAGGTAGGCCACATAATATTCAGCAATTTCATAGACGCGAAATACGGCGGCAGCGTATATCCCGTGAACCCCCACATCGACAAGATATTAGGGAGAAAGTCGTACCCTTCGGTTCTTGACATACCGGAAAAGGTCGAGCTTGCTATCATAGCCGTTCCGGCCGAGGCTTCGCTGAAGGTCGTGGAGCAGTGCGGAAAGAAGGGCATAAAGGACATAGTGATGGTAACGGCCGGCTTCCGCGAGGTGGGCAACTACGAGCTCGACAGGAAGCTGGAAAAGCTGCTGAAGAAATACAGGATAAGGTGCGTGGGTCCGAATTGTCTCGGATGCTTTGATGCGCATACGGGGCTCGACACGCTGTTCCTCCCGCGCTCCCGCCTGCAGCGCCCTGGAAAAGGCGGCATCGCTTTCATCTGCCAGTCCGGTGCCGTGGGCTCCGCGACGATGGACTTGGCCGCGAAGGAGGGATACGGCTTCTCCAAGTTCGTGAGCTACGGGAACGCGATGAACGTGGATGAGACGGACATACTGGAGTACTTCGGCAAAGACCCCCAGACGCGCGTCATCTGCATGTACATAGAGGGGATGCGCGACGGGAAAAAATTCCTGAGGACGGCGTCGAAGATATCGGAAAAGAAGCCCGTGATAGCGATAAAGGGCGGCGTCACTTCGGAGGGCGGCAGAGCCATACTTTCCCATACAGGCTCGCTTGCCGGCTCGGCGGAGGTTTATTTCGGCGCCTTCAGGCAGGCAGGCGTCACGAAGGCCGACACGCTGCAGGAGCTGTTCAACTACGCCAGGATATTCGACAAGTCCATATGCGCATGCGGCCCCCGCATACAGGTCATCACCAACGGAGGCGGCTACGGCATACTGAGCACAGACTCGATAATAAAGAGCGGCCTTGTGATGGCCAAGCCTTCCGCAATGACATTAAAGGAACTGCGCAGGCGGCATCCCAAGGTTGTCACAAGCAACCCCATAGACCTCCTCGGCGACGCGTCGACCCAGATGTACAGGGACGCGATAGAGCTGTGCCTGAACGACAGGAACATAGACGCCATAATCGTCATAACCCTCTACCAGACGCCGCGTCTCGGGACCGATGTCGTCGGCAGCATAATAGAGCTGAACAAGCTCAGCAAGAAGCCGATAATCACCGTGTCCACCGGAGGCGAGTTCACGCGCATCCTGAAGATGGAGATGGAAAAAAACGGCATACCGTCATACGATTATCCGGACGAGGCGGTGAACTCGATGAAGCAGCTTGTCGAATACTGCAGGGGCAAAGGGATATGCAAATGAGCTAATTTATCTTTATCTTCCTTCCGCGTTTCTTCCTTGATATCGTTATGGAAAGGATGCCGGATGAATAAGACGCCGTGACTGAGGCGTTGTCGAGGTCAAGCGGGACGCTGAACGACTGGCTGAAGGAGTAAGCCCCGTCCTTCCTTGATGCGTCTATGCTTATGCTGTTCCCGCCCGAGATGCGGACATCTATGTCCCTCTTCCTGAAGCCCGGGAGCATCACCTCTATCGTCACGCCGTTCCTGACCTCGTTTATCTCGAGGCCGTCGGCTTCCATCAAATCAGGCTCCTCCTGCTCCTCCCAGTAATACGTGAAATCTTTTTCGTCCTTCCCTCTTTTCATGATTATATATTCCACCCCGAAACTTAAATAATTTGATATTGAAAAAAATCGCGGAGCCCCGGAAACGCTCACCTGAAAATGATGTCGTCTTCTCCGGGACCGGTCGACACGTAGGATATCCGAACACCCATCATGTTTTCCAGGAATTCAACATACCTTTTTGCGTTGTCCGGAAGGTCTTTCCATTCTTTCATGCCCGAAGTCTCGCTTTGCCATCCCGGCAGCGTTGTATAAACCGGATGAGCCATTTCGAACCGGCGGCCGGTCGAAGGGAAATCCGATTCCCTGCCATCGATTTCGTAAGACGTGCACACAGGCACTTCAGGAAGCGCGTCGAGGACATCGAGCTTCGTCAGGGCGACGCTGCCAAAACCGTTTATCTCTGATGCTTTCCTCGCGAGCGGGACATCAAACCATCCGCATCTTCTTGGCCTGCCTGTTGTCGACCCGAACTCGTTCCCCCCTTTCCGCATAGCTTCCCCGTACGAATTTTTCTGCTCGGTAGGCAGATGCCCGTTGCCCACCCGTGTTATGTAAGCCTTCGCCACGCCTATTATCATATCGCCAATTGCCGGAGGCAGGCCTGTCCCGGAGTAGGCGCCTCCTACGGTGGTGCCGGAAGACGTGACGAAAGGATACGTTCCGTGGTCGATGTCAAGGAAAGTCCCCTGCGCCCCCTCGAGGAGTATGGACCTGCCGTCCGAGACGAGAGAATGCAGCAAATGCTGGGTGTCTGCGACAAAATCCCCTATTCCCTCCACCTGGCACGCCGCGCTATCCAGTATTCCGGGCGGCTCGCCTTCAATCCCGTGGAGACGCAAATCGCTTTCTATCATTCCAATCACATATCTTTCATATCCCTCGCTGTAGTTCCGCAGAAATTCGTTCACGTCCCCGAGCGTAAGAGCCGACCTGTTCCTCCTTGACGTATAGGCAGGGCCGATGCCCCTCCGGGTCGTTCCCACCCTTGTCTCATATTTTTCAGCGCTTTTGTGATACGGAAGAATGAGAGTAGCCCTGTCCGAGACGTAAAATCTTCCCCCGAAGGATACGCCCCTTTCTTCGAGGCCGGCCATCTCGCTCCTCAGCCCCTCAACATCAACGACGCACCCGTTTCCTATGACGCATATCTTGCCGGGATGCAGTATGCCGGAAGGAATCATGTGAAAAATGTATTGCTGCCCATCCCTGTAGACCGTGTGGCCCGCATTCGCGCCGCCCTGGTATCTTGCGACCACGTCATTATGTTTTGCAAGAACGTCAGCCATCTTACCCTTTCCTTCGTCCCCGAACTGCGCCCCAATCAGTATAGTTTTCATTTTCTATCCCCCGGATTATCATCATCGCTCACGACAGCAACGTCATGCGCCCCCGCCTCCCTTACCGACAGCATGGAATGCACCTGCAGCACCGCTTTCTCATGCAGTTCTCCTATGCTCATGCAACCGGCCTTCCTCATGCCGCCCTCGACCTTGTACAGAGTTTCCATCATATGCTCCTTCAGGGGGCCGGCCAGGTCGACCTCGCTCACGACACCTTCAGGGAAATCCGACTGGTTGTATCTTCCCTCCCTCCATGCCCTGGCCTTCTCGGAGCCCTCACCCCAATACAGCTTCACAGACCTCCTCTGCCTGCGGCTTGAAACTATCGGGGAGTTGCTTTCATCGCATCCGACAAAATACCTCCCCATCATCACGGCATCCGCCCCCAGCGCATAAGCCACCGTTATATCCTTGGCCACGACCACGCCGCCGTCGGCTATAACCGGGACGTAGCGGCTATTTTTTGAACGAAAATCATCACGCGCCCTGCAGACTTCCCCTATAGCAGTTCCCTGCCCCCTCCCGACTCCTGTCTGCTCAATGGTGATGCATATGGAGCCCGGCCCCATGCCGACTTTCACCCCGTCGACGCCGAGACCTGCGAGAAACTCGAAACCTTCCTTAGTTACAACATTCCCGCCTATTACAGGGACGTCATAATGGTCCTTCACGTATCTTACAGCCTCGGCGACGTACTTCGTGAATCCCTGCGAAGTGTCGGTGAACAGCACATCGGGCTCTTCTCTCATGACTTCCGGCACGCGCTCGGTGAAATCCCTCGTATTGAATGCAGCGCCCACCATGTAACGCTTTTTGCCGTCAACCATCTCGTGTGGATTGTCCATATGCTGCCGTATGTCCTTCTTGAAAACCATGTATCTCAGCCTGCCTTCGTCGTCCACCACTATGAGGCTTCCGTGATGGCTCTCCCTCAGCATCCTGTCGGCAGCCCTGAGGTCGCCGCCCACTTCAAGTTCCCTTACGGTATACAATCCTTCTGCGGGTATCATCCTTTCCCGGACAGTCTTTTCGCGGTGGTATTCGTCGTCAAAATCGTTTTTCGTGACCAGTCCCAGCAGCCTCCCGCCAGGCGTGCCGTCTTCGGTCACGGGAAAAGTCGAATATCCCCTGCGGTTCCTCCTTTCTATGACTTCATATATCCGGCTTTCCGGGGAGAATACTTCCGGAACCACGAAACCGCCCTTGAACCGCTTGACATCCCTCACCATTCCGGCCTGTGCGTCTATGGGCTGGCTGCAGTATATGACGCCCAGCCCGCCCTGCTGCGCAAGCGCAATTGCGAGAGCAGGGCCTGTCACGGCCTGCATGGCGGCGCTCATGAGGGAGCGCTTGAGCCTTATCCTCGGTTCTTCACCTTCCCTGTATGCCACAAGCGGCGCCGACATGCTTACTGTTTCTGGGCCCGTCCCTTTTCCTGTATAACCCGGCAGAATCACGTATTCAGAAAGAGCTCTTGAGGGGCTTTCGATGACGTTCCTTGCCATCTGGAATAATTCCCTCCAAATTATATAAAAAGAGAGTATAATTACGCAGAAATTACAGCTTACCAAGGAACTTCTCCACCCTGTCGCACGCCTTCTTGATGAGCGGCAGCTTCGTCGCGTACGAACAGCGGATGAAGCCCTCGCCTGCTGGACCGAATTCAGTCCCCGGTATGACGGCGACTTTCCGTTTCTTCAGAAGGCTCTGGGAGAAGCGCGACGAGTTTTTTGAGTGCCCACTTATATCCGAGAAGGTGTAGAAGGCGCCGCCCGGCATCTTCGTCGGGAGCCCCATTCCATTGAGGCGCTTCACTATGTAATCGCGCCTCCTTTTGTACTCCTTCACCATCGAATCCACATGCCTGCGCGGCAGGGAAAGCGCCTTCAGGCCGAGCATCTGGGATATCGTCGGGGCGCATATGCTCGTGTAGACATGCATCTTCCTTATCGCGCTCGCAACGTCGGCCGGAGCGGTGCAGTAGCCGAGGCGGTATCCGCACATGGCGTAGGTCTTCGAGAACGTGAAGAATGAAACGACATGCTCGTGCATGCCGTTCAGGCTGCCTATGGAGACGTGCTTGCCGCCGTAAATTATTCTTTCATAAGCCTCGTCGCTGAAGATGTATATGTCGTTCTCCACCGCTATGTCGGCTATCTCCTCTAGCAGTTTCTTCTTCATGACGGCGCCTGTCGGGTTGGACGGCGTGTTTATCATCAGGGCTTGCGTCTTCTTCGTTATGAGCTTCTTCAGTCTGTCGGGATTTATCTGGAAATCTTCCCCGGCCTCCAGGCGAAGAGGCACCGGAACAGCATCCAGCATTTCCGCCGTCGGGGTGTATGCGAGAAAGCCCGGCTCCGGAACTATGAGCTGCTCGGTCGCGTCATGCGTCGCGGCTATCGCAAGCAGGAGGGCTTCCTGGCTGCCGGCGGTCACCACGATATTGTCTTCGGAACATTTGATGCCGTTGTCCTTCCCGAGCTTCTTCAGAAGCGCTTCCTTGAGGTCCTTCCTGCCGCCCGGGGGCGAGTAGTGGTTGCACATGCCCGCTATCTTCCTGGCATGCTCTACAACCGGCTTGGGCGCGGGGAAATCCGGCTCGCCCGGGCCGAGGGAAATTATGTCCTTCCTCTCGCTGACATATTTGAGCAGCTTCTCTATCACCGCAGGTGGCATCTGCAGCTCCCTCTCGGAAACGTTGTGCATTATTTAATCTTATGCGCGCAATATATAATGATTTGATGACGCTTCGACACGTAATAAGCGCTGAGCAGTTTGACAGGAGATTTCTGGACGGGCTTTTTGATGACGCTGACACGATGGCGGCGGCGCTTCACAGCGGGACCCCTCCGGTTTCCGCCTGCGGAAGAATAATGGCGACACTTTTCTACGAGCCCAGCACGAGGACAAGGCTGTCCTTCGAGGCCGCCATGCACAGACTGGGTGGAAGCGTCATATCGACGGAGAATGCAAGGGAATTCTCGTCGGCTGCCAAGGGTGAAACGGTTGCAGATACCGTAAGAATCGTCGGCGGCTATGCTGATGTTATAGTCATCCGGCATTATGAAAGAGACTCGGCAGAAATTGCCTCACGCTTCTCGCCGGTTCCTGTCATAAATGCGGGAGCCGGCGCAGGCGAGCATCCGAGCCAGGCGTTCCTTGATTTATACACCATGAAAAAAGAGAAAGGACGCATCGACGGCCTGAAAATTGCGCTTGTCGGCGACCTTCTGCACGGCAGGACGGTGCATTCTTTGGCCAGGCTTCTCCCCCTCTATGATGGCATGGAAATCTTTTTTGTGTCGCCTCCGGAGCTCAGGATTCCGGAAGAGTACGTTGAATGCCTCGGCAGAAAAGGCGTGCTGTATAATGAGACGCATGATTTCAGGGCTGTTGAGGATGCAGACATTATCTACATGACCAGGGTCCAGAAGGAAAGATTCAGCTCGGAAAAGAAATATGCGAGGGCAAAAAATTGCTATGTCCTTGGCAGAAAGGCTTTAGGGAGCCTGAAACATGATGCCGTCATAATGCATCCCCTGCCGCGGGTCGGCGAGGTCTCGCCCGATATAGACAGCGACCAGAGGGCGGCTTATTTCAGGCAGGCCATGAACGGACTTTACGTCAGGATGGCGCTGCTCAAGCACGTCCTTTCGTGAGAGTTACCACGCTTGTCTTCCCGCGCCCCTTCGTTGCAGGCTCTATGGCGACTATGCCGGATGCTTCGAGCTTCTTCAGTGAGGGAAACAGCCGAAGCTCTCAGCTGGGATGATGTGAGGCATCTGGTGCAGTAAGCTTATTTAATTCTTCCAGACCCAATTATAACGATGGCAAAAATCTCGGTCAGCGACGTCCAGGGCGAAGTTGACTACGAAAAGACGGCAAAAGAGTTCGGCATAGACAGCATGCACGGCTTCCTGAAGAAGCTGCCGGACGCGCCGGCCATGTACAGGAGGGGCCTTGTGTTTGGCCAGCGCGATTTCCAGCAGATATATGACGCCACAAAGAACAGGAGGAAGTTCGCGGTCCTTACAGGCGTGAACCCGTCGGGCTCCCTGCACCTCGGGAACAAGCTCTTCATAGACCAGGCGCTCTACTTCCAGAGATGCGGCGCCGACGTCATAATCCCGATAAGCAACGACGAGACGTACGTCTTCCACAAGGCCGATAGCCTGGAGAAGGCGACTGAGAACGCCGTGAACAACGTGATACCCGACCTGATAGCGCTGGGCTTCGAGCCGAAGCGGACCAAGATATTCATCTCGACAAAGACCCTCAGGATATTCGAGCTGGCGATAAAGATTTCTACGAAGGCCACGTTCTCCACCGTGAAGGCGGTGTTTGGCTTCAACAACGACACGAATCCCGGGCAGATATTCTACAGCATCGTGCAAAGCGCACATATACTTTTCCCGCAGACGATGGGATACAGGGAGACTGTCGTCCCGATAGGCATAGACCAGGACCCGTACATGAGGCTCGTCAGGGACATAGCGGACAGGCTGGGGATGGTGAAGCCGTCCTCGACATACCACAAGTTCATGCCCGGCCTGCAGGGCGGCAAGATGTCTGGCAGCAAGCCCGAGACATGCATATACCTCACTGATTCGCCTGAGGCTGCCAGGAAGAAAATAATGTCGGCCTTCTCCGGAGGAGGAGGCTCGCTGGCGGAGCACAGGAAAAGTGGCGGCAACCCGGACGTCGATGTGGCGTTCCAGTACCTCAGGTTCATGTTCGAGCAGGACGACAAGAAGCTGGAGGAGATACGAACTTCCTTCAAAAAAGGCGACATGACTTCAGGCGAGCTGAAGGGGTACACGGCCGACAGGATAGAGGCCTTCCTCAGAAACCACCAGAAGGAGAGGGAGAAGGCGAATAGCAAGACTGATAAGTTCATGATTGACTAATACCTCGGCGCCGCGCTTTTTCCAGCTCCGATGTGACGTTTCTGTATAATTCTACATAGAGTTCAGGACCCATGTAGACGCTTCCTCTCATGTATTCATTGATATACTGGACAAGCTTTTTTCTCTCCACTTCCAGCTCTTCGACGCTTTTTTTCATAAATAATAAGAAATATCTATCCTTTAATGCTTGACCCCTTTTTATATTATCCTGAGGTTCAAATAATTAAATGGTGGTTACCTTCGAAGAGATAAAGAGCGCTTTCGGCAAGCGTGTCACCGTGACGGCTGCAATCCCATATGTGAACGGCGTGAAACATCTCGGAAACCTGACAGGCAGCATGCTGCCCGCGGACATATTCCACCGCTTCCTGGACATGTTCGGCGTCAACAACATATTCATATGCGGCACAGATGACCACGGGACGCCGACCGAAATATCGGCGGCCGAGGCCGGAATGCCTGTCGGCGAATACACGCAGAAATACCACAGGCTCCAGAAGGAGATATACAGGAAATGGAACTTCGACTTCACGCACTTCGGCCAGAGCTCGCACGGCACCAACCACGAAATAACGAAGGAGCTGTTTCTTTCAATTTACAACAACGGCTTCATCAAAAAGGGCGTTGTCGTGATGCCATACTGCGGCAACTGCAGGCGATTCCTGCCGGACAGGTACGTCTTCGGCACGTGCCCGAACTGCGGATATGAAGGCGCAAGGGGGGACCAGTGCGAGAAATGCGGGAGGCTGCTGGACCCCGCAGAGCTCAGGTCGATAAGATGCAACGTCTGCAAGAAAGGCGACATAACGTTCAGCGAGCAGGAACATCTTTTCCTTAATTTGTCGATTCTTCAGGACAGGCTGAAGGAGTGGCTCCAGGGAAAGGAGTGGCCTGCGGCAACGAAGAACTTCGCCATGGGATGGCTCGACGAAGGCCTGAAGCCGAGGTGCATCACCCGCAGCATAGAATGGGGAATAAAGGTGCCGCTGGAGGGATACGAGAACCTCGTCTTCTATGTCTGGTTCGATGCGCCAATAGCCTATATAGCGATAACCAAGCAGGCCTTCATCGAAGGCAAGTTAAAGAACTGGAAGAGTTACTGGACCGACTCCGACATATACCATTTCGTCGGCAAGGACAACGTGCCGTTCCACACCATATTCTGGCCCGGGATGCTGATAGCGGCGAGAAACGACACGACGAAGGACGGGCACGGCAACTTCCTGCTGCCGCACAGGGTGCAGGGATACGAGTACCTGAACTGGAACGGCCAGAAGTTCTCGACGTCGAAAGGCATCGGCCTCTTTTCGGACAAGGCGCTTGAGATGTACCCGGCGGACTACTGGCGCTTTTATTTGTCGGGCATACTTCCCGAGACGAAGGACAGCAACTTCGACTGGGACGAGTTCCAGGAGAGGATAAACAGCGAACTGATAGCCAACTACGGCAACCTTTTCCACAGGGTTACGCACTTCGTGGAGAACAACTACGGAGGCGAACTGCCGTATGCGCCGCCCGGCGAAGCGGAGGAGAAGCTGAAGTGGCATCTTTCAAGGACTGTCACAGAGATAGAAGGCCATATAATAAACGTGAGGCTGAGGGAGGCGCTGAGGTCCGCGCTTTCCTTGTCGAGCGAACTGAACAAGTATTTTCAGGACAAAAAACCGTGGGAGGCATCGGACGAGGAAAGGAGGCGCACTCTCTACACGGCGGCAAATGTCCTGCGCTCCCTGTCTCTTATGCTGTGGCCGTTCATACCCTCGTCGGCCGAGAAGGCGCTGAAATTCCTAGGCCTTGAAAGAAGCGGATGGGAAGGCATACGGGACTTCTCCCTGAAGGAAGGCCATAAGATAAAGGCCGGAATCCTGTTCGAGAAGATAGACGTCAGCCGCCTGAAAGGCATTAAAGAGCAGGACGACATGATAAGCATGGTGGACGGCGTGATACCTTTCAAGGAATTCCAGAAAGTCCAGCTCTGCACAGGCACTATATTAAATGTCAGGGAGCACCCCAATGCCGACAAGCTCTATGTCGTGGAGGTGGACCTCGGCAGCGAGAAGAGGCAGATACTCGCCGGACTTCGGAATGTATACACGAAGGAGGAGCTTCAGGGAAGGCAGGTCATAGTCGTGAAGAATCTCGAGACGAAGGAGATGCGCGGCCTGAAAAGCGATGGCATGCTGCTGTCGGCAGAGGACGGCACGCTGCTCATGCCCGAAAAGCGAACGAAGAACGGCTCGAAGATAATGTGATTACTTCTGACAATTGGTTTATCGCAAGTGTAAATAATTATAATGAAACAAAGCATCTCAAAGCATCATGTGGAAGAATTGGTATCAGCCATATCAACGCTTCACGACGTGATAATAAAAGAAAGCGGCGGCGAGAATGGAATAAGAGATGAAGGAGGTTTGTATAATTCCTGCTATAAAATACTTTCTTTCTCAAAGAAGGATTCAAAAAATTCTTTTCTTACTTAATACAGCATTCATCTATGCAGAACTGTCAAAGAGACATTATTTTGTGGATGGTGATAAGAGAACTGCACATATTTTTGCAAAAGCATTCCTTATGTCCGAAGGATTTCACTTTTCAATACCTTATAAAACAGCCGTAGATTTTATCATTTCAATTGCAAAAGATGACGTAAGCATAAATAGAATTAAAAAATGGCTGGAAGACAATTCCGTAAAAATAAAGGAAAAAGACATAGAAAGTTATATAAAGAAAGAAATAGAGAATTTATAACGTGATAATGATGACAACCGAAGACAAGGAAAAAATAAAAATAATAAAGAAAGCGGGTCTTCTGTCAATCAAGGAAGACAAAAAACTCCTTAGAGAACTTGCCAGGCGCTAGCTTTTTGATTATTTCTTCCACCAGTATCCTTCTAAACAATATATATACCACGCTCCACCAATAGAATTCTTAATGAAATTGGCCGTGAATAGGGGTATCGTTGCCGTTCTGGCTGTAGCCTTTGTGCTGTCGCTTTCCGGAATGTCGGCGGCGCAGGTATCCTATGCCAGGATAAACGGCGAGGACATTGGAAGCAGATGCAACACTTTTATTTATAATCAAGTAGTATTGATTGACTGCGGCACCGGAAACAGGATAAAGTCTTACACAACGGCCACTTACCTTGCGGACGACAGCCAGGGCAGTTTATGCGCGGCAAGCACGCCATTCTCATGCAGCAAGAAATGCGATTACATAGACACCTGCATCGGGAAAACAGCCTGCATAGTATCCACTAGCGACAGAGATTGCGGCACCAATTCGTGCCTATCCGCTGCAGATATCCTCGACAAATACCTGATCATAAGCGGCATCACATGCGAGCCTATCCCATCTGCGGCAGCCTCCGCGTCTACGGTATCTGGGACGAGTTCAGAAAATACTGCATGCAGCACTTCTGACAGCAGGCAGGGCGTGTGCAGGACGACATCATCATGCTCTGCCGAAGGGAAACAGAGCGTTCCTGGCTTCTGTTCCGGCCCCTCAGACATACAATGCTGCGTTTTGCCACTACAAGCTGCGGCTGACACGGCGGCGCCTGTCATCTCAATTTTCACTTTTCTCATAGCGTCCGCCACCGGCGAGCTTGAAGCGGGCACGGACGAGCCGGCAGTCTGCCATATCAGCGAGGACGGAAATGTTTATAGAAATCCAACACAATTCGGCACGGCGCACTCCTGGACTCTTACCGGCCTGACGAACGGTCAGCGAACATATTATGTGAAGTGCACCGACGGTGATGGAAAAGTGGGAACGGTGAGCGCCGAAGTAGATGTCAACATACTCGGCTACAAGCTGTGCGCCGACTTGTCAAATGAGATAAGTTGCCAGTATGGTTATTTCTGTGACGGAGTGGATGTCACGCAGCAGGCGGCAGGGAAGGAATTTGCCTTGGACCTGAATGAGTGTAACCAGAGATGCGTCGACCATGCCGGCAGCAATCCTTCATATTCGTGCTACATCTCCCAGGAACAGTCAGATGCTTTCGAGGCGGCGAGCCGCGCCGAATACAAGCTCTGCCAGAACGGCGGAAGGGCATACTGTCAGGTAAATGCGTGTAGCGCCGGCTTCACTGAGATGGATACAGGCGGGGTCGGATTCAGTTTCGAAGCGGACTGCATCGAATACTGCCAGCTCTACGTTTCAGGCGATAGCGCGTCATGCTCTTATTCGCCTACGTATGAATTGTGCAGGGACAGCAGAACGAAAGTGCTCACGTGCAGGAACCCGGCGACTGGCGATGACTGCGCCGACAACGGTGAAACTTTGGTGCAGAGATACAATTCGGCAGAAGAATGCCAAGCGGCAAGGAATCAGGCCGCCCCGCCAATAACGCAGGCCACGTGCCAGCAGGCGTGCAAGTCGAACAGGGCAAGAGACGGCCAGTGCTCAGCAGTTGGTATCAGATACAGCCCTTACGGCTACAGCACTCCTTACGGCTCCGCCAGCACAAGCGTTGGAACCATAGGAAGCCCTGGCCAGTACTGCGCCCAGAACCAGCAGTGCAACTGCTTCTATGTACGCAACCAGTTTTCCTTCAGCTTTCAAGTTACCAATTCCAGAAATATCGTACAGCATAACAACGACTTTCTCAACAGAGTTACGATAGACGGCGTGGAAAAGCTTGACAGGCAGGGTGATATCACTTATCTTAGAAACGCGCCTGTTGTAAACCCGAACTCGAATGCAATTGCCGATTTCGTTGACAGCGTGAAGTTCGGCAATGTCCAGATAAGGAGAGGGGACGAGATTCTTGCCGAGAAGAAGAGCTATGGGACATCCGGATTTGACGGTGTGCCGACACCGCTATTCCTTCAGGTAGGGGAAAAAGCGCGTATCACGGTGAAGGGCGACATACAGGCATCTTCCCAGCACTGCGGCGGGTTTGAATACACATGCCTCAACACATACATCCCACCATCGGATACATTCAGCGGATGCCGGGAGGACAGGGACTGGAAGGGCCTGAGGCCGAGAAGCGGCCTGAAGGCGGAGTCCTGCGGCGATGACGTAAGGATAGCTAGGAAGAATGCGATGAAGACCGACTGGTCGACTTTGGCGGCTATCGCATGCGAAGTAGGGGTAGTAAGTCTAGCGGCTGGAGAAGTTATTGCAAGTGGAGGCGCGGGCGCGGGCGTTGCGGCAGAGACGATGTATAAAGGCTCCATACTTTGCTTCGGCATACTTGGCGGAGGAGAGGCTTGTAAGGGCGACGTGCAACTCAGCGCCAGATTCAGCGAAAGCGGAGTCGGAATAACTGCCGGTGCAGGTAGTGGTAGCGTGAGCACTACCCTTGGGGGTATCACGGGAAGTCAGAAAGAAGATGATAGGGAGCTTAAAGAGAAACTCAGGGAAGCATCGCCCTACAGTCTGGCGTATGGAGGCGGAATACTTGGATGTGGTATAAGTCTCATAGCCTCCCAGGCCGACAATACTTACAACTGCTACAGCGTCTGCGGCCGCGTGACAACCGACGTGCGCGCCAAGAATCCGGTGGAGGTATGCGGCCAGAACGGCTTTCCGATAGGAGCGGATGAGATCGTATATGATGGAAGAACCGGATGCATAGAGCAGACCATTTCGGCCGAGCTCAATCCCATCAGCAAGGTCATAGTCACCGTGAACTACGCCGGCGGCTCAAGAGACATTGAGGTCCCGGTCACTAACGGCCATTTCGACAAGACGATAACTCTGCCCGACGACCTCGGCCTGGACAGCGTTGAGCCGGGAGAGTATTCGTTCACGATAGGGAAAGTGTCCAAATGAGGAAGCTCTTAATAGCCATGATTGTCCTTGGAATTTACGCAGCAGTTGCTTTCCCACAGGAGGAGCCCCGGCCTTACATACCGTTCCCGAACCCGGTTGACAATGACCAGGGATGCTATCTAGCCGTCGTGGACGTAATCGGAAGCCAGCCGGAGCTATGGCGCGCCGACCAGAAAATCGGCGATTTCAGCAGGGGCCCGCCATCCCTGGAAAAATATTACTATTACTACGACATGAACGGCTTTGCTGACGCTAGCGACTACATCGTGAAAACATCCCACGGTTCGAAAGTGGTTACGGTTGAAGATGGTTCTGGAAACTGCGCCCAGCTTCCCCAGCCGCCCCCGCCGGATATGGAGGAGTCATCGGAGCCTTTAGAAGGCGTCGTCTCCTCTGGAGCTTTTGGCACCGCCATAAGGACGGTGATACAGATATTCTTCGCAAGGCCGCTCGAGGTCAGCATACAGCCGACCGAGCAGAGCACGGTGCCGCGGAGCCTACAAACCATCGGCAATTCGCTTACTTACACCCTTACAGTCAGAAACCTCAACAGCTTCCCGATAGACGCCAGAATTGACAATCCGGAGGATATAGCAAAGCCTGCAACGCTTTCCATAACGAGAGCTGGAACTCCGCTTGGTGTCGGAAGAATTGCGACGCTGGCGGCAGGAGGCGAACTGAGCATACCACTTTCGGTGAGTTCGCCCGACGAATGCCCCAATGTCGGCGAGTCGTGCAGGAAGGATTTCTCGATAAAAGTCTCGTCTTACCAGGGCACGAGGAAAATAGGAGACATCACGGTCTCCGCTGCCTACGTCCTCATATCATCCCCGCCGCCGAAGATAAGGCCTGTTGAGGGCGAGGCGACGGAGAAGGAGGGCGCCATCAATTCCATAACCAGAGAGGGATCAACCACAGAATATAGCTTCTACGTATTTGACGACGAGGTCGTGAACTCCGCCTTTATCCCATATGATGTTTTATTGAGCCAGAAAAAACTCAGCGGCAGAGGAACATGGGCCGTTAGCGTGCAGAGTCCGGTTAGGCTGGAAGAAATAGTCCAGCCCAGGGTTGATGACATAACGGAAATAAAGGACGGGATGAAGAGGATAACTGTGCGCGTGACGCCGCCATATATAGCGCCACCAAACGATTTGAAACCAGGCGAAGAAGCTACATTCGAGATAACGGCGAAGCGCGGTACTATCGGTACAGGAAGCAGCGTCACGATAAGATACACAGTCACGCATCACGGCGACGGCATATGCGACCCTGACGAAACGACGGCGACATATCCGCAGGACTGCAAGGCGGAAGAATTCTTTGAGTGCGCCTTCGGCGGCAGGTGCGAGAGGCAGGAGGACAACGGAGTGAGCTTCAGCGCCACGTTGAATGCTGAAACCCCACAGTCCTACGACTTTTTGGTGTGTGATAAAGCCGTTTCGGAAAGCGAGTGCACGACTTTTTTCAATGGCAATATGAGGAACTGCGGATTTGATTCTAGTAATAACTGGAATCCAAAAAAATGCATTGGCGCGGAAAGCGGGCTTCCGGAAGGCGAAAACAATTTCATTGCAACATCGAAGTGCGCCGACACATCCGGCGGATATTACCTTCTCGCCGTCCTGAGGGGCCGCACTCCGAGTACTATACGCAGCGCCAATACATACGGCTATGAATGCCCCTTCATCGATATAAAAACCATAACCGAGTACATCAAAAACCTGAATGCCGACAAGCTCCAATTCCAGAGGGCGAGAGATGCAAAGAATCTGGAGATATCCACTGAAGAAAATATCGACATAAAAAGCCGGCATGTGCTCTGCAGGGACACGTATGAAAGCATCATACCGGACATCAGCAATGCCATAAGCCTTCTTCAGGACCTGAAAGCCAACCCTTCTCTTTCAAAGGCATCCGGGATTTACGGAGCAGGAAATGATTTGTATAGCTGGTATAATAAATTCAGCGATGGCAGAATTCCAGGTAGCATATATTATCGCGAAACTCAAGGATGTTTCCAAGGTCGCGGTTCTATCCTTCAGATAGAAAGCGCGACTTTCACTTCGGCATCAATCAAAGCCGGCGACACCGTTTCGGTCCATGTTGACGTAACAAAAACCGGCAGCCAGGATTATTACGGCACCGTTTCATGCGACATAACGAAGCCTGGTGAGAGAACGCAGAGCATAAAACTGACGCCGGAATGCGTCCAGATGTCCGAGAAAAAACGGTTTGCCGCCGAGCTCACCACAGCCAATTCCGGCGCTTTGGTAGGAACGTGCACTGTCTACGGCTCGCTGAAGAGCGACTGCTCCGATGCCACGGTCCACGACCAGAAAGACGTTTCAGGCAGCGTTTATTCAATACAATATTCAGCATCTTCTGTTTCTGGAAGCAACGCCATATGCGCAGACGCCACAGGCGCGGCCGCCGCGGCAACAATACCATGCACCGTCACGCTAAATGGCAACGAGCAGGCCAAGACGGGATTCGCAGCTCATCCGAAATTCAGCGATGCGTCGTTCACTTGCGCCAGATGCTCGATAACACGAAGCGGCGGCGAAACGAGAGAATGCACATTCACATCAAGAAACGGGCTTTCGTCGATTTTCAGCTGCCAGGCCGCCGGCGTCGGCACTTACAATCTCAAGGGATACGTTATTGACAGTGAAGACTGCAAGCCGGCTACGCCTCAGGATTCGCAGACGTCGGGAAAATTATCAACTGACTATTTATGCTACGGCCCCGGAGACGGAAGTCTGACAGCAGGCGAGGAGTGCGACCCGGCAAGGACAGCACAGCAGACCGTAACGGACTGCAACAGGCTAGGGAGGAGCTCCCCGCACTGGACATGCAGCCAGCAGTCGAGATGCGTCGACAGAATAGCGCCCACGATATCCGAAATGCGCGTAACAGCGCCTTCAACGCTCCTGGCATCCACTAACGAAGTCGCGAGATGCAAGTACGACGAACAGGACAAGCCATATAATGGAATGACTTCAGCCGAAACGCCTTATGACACTTCTCACTCATGGACGGTTCTTGGACTGACGAACACTCCGAGGACACTGTACATAAAATGCACGGACGGAACCAACATAGGCACAGCAACATTTGACGCGAGCCTCTCGGCCGCATGCACCGGAACAGCACCTCCGAATGCTTTGTTATGTGTAGGCGACGACTCGGGGCTTACAACAGGCGCCTCGAGGACGCTGGTTGACCAGTGCAGCGCCAACAAGTGCGAGTATACGTGCGATGCCAGCAGCGGATACCAGAAACAGGGTACCGGTTGCGTGAAGCCCAACGAGCTGCCGGTGATAAACCGAGTCGTGATGCAGGGTTCGTGCATAATAGGGAACAGCATAACGGTTTCATGCGCGGCAAGCGACCCTGACGGCACTCTCGCCACAGGGAGCGGCGTCATAAAAATAAACGGCGCCGCACAGCCGGCAACTTTTGCAAACGGCGTTTACACTACCTCTACATACCCGATAACTCAGACAGCAGGAACCGAGATAAAGGCGACATGCGCCGTGACTGATTCATCCAGAGAAAGCACCAATCTTACCAGCAGACTCTGCACCGTTCAAATATGCCCGACCGCGCCGACATTCAACAGCATAGTAATGACTCCGGAAGAGCCGCTGAAGGGAGGACTTGTTGAGATAAGATTTACTTCCTCGGGGGCTCTTACACAGAATCCACAGGTCATCATAACGGCAGGCGCGATCCAGGCTGCGGCTGCCATTGACTTGTCGCGTTCAAGCGGGTCGAATTATGTTTACAGCGCAAGGTTGCCTGCATACGCCGGCGATGCCACGCTTGTCATAAGAGGGCAGTCGGAGGCGAACTGCATAGGCGAGGCGACAAGGCCGTTCCTCGCCGTTGCATCGGCAGGCGCGGCGAAGCCGTCTTCTGTAATCATTACAGCGAACCCGGCGGCAATATTCGCCGACGGCAGGACACGCTCGACAATAGCCGCGACTTTCAGGGATGCCAACGGCGCACCGATGCCATATGAAAGCTCTGTGAGGATGTCAACAACTTCAGGCGCCCTGTCATCCATGTTTTGTTCGACAAAATCCGACGAATCGACGTGCTTCACTTACCTTACATCCTCGACGACGCCCGGACAGGCCACAGTGACGGCTCAATGGAACAGCCTCTCCGACAGCACGTCTGTCAGCTTCCTCACACCTGCGCCGACAGACATATACCCGCCGAACATATTCAATCCCAAGCCCGTGAGCGGCTCCACGGTCCAGACAAGAACGCAGTCTGTAAGCATAATGACCGACGAGGCAGCGACATGCAGCTATGCAACGCAGCCGAATGCGGTTTCAATGACGGCAATGACACCAGCTAACGGCGGCTCCCTGCACACAGCGTCTCTTATTCTGGCTGAAGGGGCGAACAGCATTTACTTCAGGTGCCGCGACCTCGCACTCAACGAGAACACGGATTATCCTTATGTCATCACATATCAGGCAACGGCCGGAGGCGGAACGGCATGCACAGGCGGAGCGCCTTCAGGCACAGGCGTTGTGAAAGGTCCAGAAACATATACAGCCGGCTATACGCCGACTTCATGGGCATACGATGGAACAGCGACAACAGCAACGCCATGCAAGTGGAAGTGCGATGCCGGTTATGGGCAGAGCGGCAGCACGTGCGTCCAGCAGACATTCTCATGCACAGGGACTCCTCCTTCAAATTCTGAACAGTGCCAGAGCGACAGCACGAGACTCACCCAAGATACCCCTATCACCCTAGCGAGCTCGTGCGGAGAACCAAAATGTGAATATGTATGCAGTTCCAGCCACACAAAACAAGGAAACCAGTGCGAACCACTGAGTCCGTATGTATGCCTCGGCCAGGTCCCGTCAAATGCTGAACTATGTTCAAACGACAATACAGACTTGACCCAGAGCACACAGATAACGCTTGCCAGTTCCTGCACGTCGCCGAAGTGCGAATACATATGCAGTTCCGGTTATGCGAAGCAGGGCAGCACGTGCATTTCCACAGACGGAACGGCATGCGGTGCCGGGACATTGCCCGCGTCGCTCGCTGGAGTGGAGCAGGGCCCGGCTGTTTACACAGGTTCTGCCTTGTCATGGTCTTACCAGCAGAGCGGCGACCTGACAGCATGCAAGTGGAGATGCGGGTTCGGGTTCGCGCAGTCCGGAAATGCCTGCGCGCCGGCGTTCGCAGTCGGCCTCAGCACAACGCCTGAAACGCCGCTCGTCAACCAGCAGTTCACCATGGACATAACGTTCGCGGGAACGGCAAAACTGTTTGTAAGGGGCATAAGTT
>JACPAH010000014.1:0-2969 GCA_016180925.1 Candidatus Aenigmatarchaeota archaeon | reverse complement strand
TGCAGGCGCGCATGCGTACACGTTCCTCAACGCGGACTTGTCGCAGCAGATGACAAAGACGGTAAACGTAAGGGCAAGCAACGCGCCTTCTGTGGAGCCAGTCTTCGCCGATCCGTCCATATGCCAGACCGGCGGCGCCGTGCGCCTCAAGTGCAGGGTCAGCGACGCTGATGCGGCTGACAGGGAAAGCCTTGGCGTGGAATTCTTTGTAGGAAAGTGCGATCCAAACACGAGAACGGACACAACGAAATGCTTCGACACGAGGGAATGGAGAGACCTTTCCGCAACATACAGGCTTGCCGGCGCGAAGGAAAGCACAGGTCTTTATTCCGTGCTGTTCGACATACCTTCCGGCTCGTCGGGGAAGGGCATCGCCGCGACATGCAGGGGGTTGACGTGTGCGACAGCGCGCCGAGGATAGTCACATTGCAGACTTACAGGGGAACCGAAAGCGCGGAACGGACGCAGTTCATAAAAACAGAGACGCTCACGATAAAATTCAGGTCGGACACTCCGGGAATAGAGCCTGCTGTCAGGATAAGGTCAGGAACAAGCGAATATGCGGCCGCGAGGCAGGGCACGTCAACAAATCCATACGAATTCAGGCTTGCGCTCGCAGAAGTTCCTGCAGGCCCGGCACAGGTCATCGTCGCCGGCATCAAGGACGACAGCTGCATAGGAAGCAGGCTTGCCGACATCACCGTGCAGGAAACTGCGGCAGAACTGTTTGGCACAGAGCCTTCATCCCTTCGGCTGACTTCATCAGCATTCACCGAAGCTTCCGGAGGGAAGAAGAAGGCAACAGTGACAGCGACATTCCTCGACGCCGCGGGCAATCCGGTGTCCTTTGCCGCAGCCATGGCGTTCGAGGTTATGGAGGGGGTGGCCATGATTTCCCCGCCGACATGCTCAACAACATCAGCCCAGTCGTCATGCGCGAGTTCGGCAGGCATCGTGAAAAGCACGGTCCCAGGCTCAGGCACATGGGGTTACAAGGCATCCGGAACGCTGAACGCCTGCGAGTGGAGATGTGACGACACACACATCAAAGAAGGCAATTCGTGCGTGCCGAAAACAATCACGACAGGAGCTGACTGCACCAACATACCGCAGTTTTCGGAGATATGCCCTGGCGACAATGCGAACTCACCGTCCATTCTAGTTGATGCGTGCACTGAAGCGACGAAATGCGAGTATATGTGTGTCGCAGGCCGCAAAAGGGAGGGAAGCACATGCGTCCTGCCGCAGGCCGGAACTTCCACTCCTGGAAGGCCGGTGAGCCTCAGGGCCGTCTCGAACCCGACTTCAATCGAGACCGGCGGCGGCTCCAGGACGTCGGAAATAACTGCTACTTTCCTCAACAATGCCGGCAACCTGCTGCCGTTTTCGGGAACTATAACGTTCACGACAAACCTCGGCAATCTCATACAGACATCATGCACAACCACTTCAGAGCAGTCTTCGTGCGGCGTCATGCTCCAGTCCGCCGACACGGCCGGGATAGCAAAGGTCACCGCGACATGGGGGAACATAAGCAACAACGCCAATGTCATATTCACCTCTCCTGCAACGGACACCACGCCGCCCAACGTCCTTAACCCGCAGCCACAAGAAACCGTAACTGCTCTTCCCATGACACTCTACGTCCAGACCGATGAAAGCGCGAGATGTAGGTATTCCAGGACGCCAGGCACGGCATACGGGAGCATGCAGTCGACAACTCCATTGGGCAGGGCGCACCAATGGACTCTGGACGGCCTCACGAACGGCATCCAGAGATTCTACATAAGGTGCGAGGATGAGGCAGGCAACGCGGCCCAGCAGGACTTCCAGCATTCCTTCCTGCTGGATGTGCCCGGAAACCAGCAGGTCACGCTGCTCCGCATATCGCCAAGCAACCCCTCCATACAGGCGAACGGCGTTTCGACATCGGCAATAACCGCCAGGTTCACGAACAACGCCGGCGAAACTCTGGCCACTGCAAGGACAATTGACTTCACGACCACGGCCGGCACGCTCCTGCAGAATTCATGTTCAACCACGACTTCGGAGACTACGTGCTCGGTGACACTGCGCTCATCCACGACCCCTGGCATCGCCTCAGTCAGGGGCGTGTCAGGAAGTTTGTCTGATGAGACCGGAGTCCAGTTCACGGAGCAGGCCCAGCCTTCATGCACCGGAACACCGCCTGCCAACTCAGATATTTGCTCAGGAGACAATACAGGCCTCTCGACTGACACGCCGATAACTCTTGTCAGCTCGTGCGGCACGCCAAAGTGCGAATACGCGTGCAGGACAGGGTTCACGAAGCAGGGCAGCACATGCGTCCCGCAGACATTCTCATGCACCGGCACGGCCCCTTCAAACTCTGAATTGTGCTTCAATGACAATACTGGACTTACGATCAATACGTCTGTAACTTTAGTTGGTGCATGCGGTTCAGCCAAATGCGAATACACATGCGCATCGGGGTATACAAAACAAGGCAGTATTTGCGAGCCTTCCAGTCCATTTATATGCACAGGACAGATTCCTCCGAATTCGGACTTGTGTCTTAATGACAATACAGGATTGTCGGTGAGCACTCCCATAACATTGACTGATTCATGCGGCGCGCCGAAGTGTGAATATAGATGCGCCTCAGGATTCGTGAAACAGGGCACCGCTTGCGTTGCCGCCCCGATTTCGGTGTGTACAGGCACTCCACCTTCAAGCTCCGAACAATGCCAGGGAGACAGCACGGGACTCACCCAAAACACACAAATAACGCTTGTCAACTCATGCGGAACGCCAAAATGTGAATATGTATGCGGTTCCGGTTATACGAAGCAGGGAAACCAGTGCGAACCACTGAGTCCGTATGTATGCCTCGGCCAGGTCCCGTCAAATGCTGAATTGTGCTTAAACGACAATACCGGACTGACCCAAAACACCCAGATAACAATTGCCAATTCATGTACTGCAGCGAA
>JACPAH010000013.1 GCA_016180925.1 Candidatus Aenigmatarchaeota archaeon | reverse complement strand
CATATCGCCACAGAATCCAAATGCGGCAGTGATTATCCTGAAGCAGATGAAAGAAGAAGGAATTAAACTGCCAATTTTTGGGAATCCCATTCTTGTCACAACTTCTGTCCATGAAAAATCAGGCAGAGGGTTTGATGAGAATACGTTTTCAGTGATACCATTTACCGACAAAAACACCAAGGAAGCCTCTGAACTGATAGAAAAATACAGAAACAAGTATCAATCAGGGGTGCCGTATAACTTATTTTATGTGTCGGCATCCTATGACGCAACCTATATGCTGAAAGGCGCCATAGAAAAATGCGGCGATAACACGGACTGCGTCAGGGATTATTTCAGCGAGCTTGAATATTCAGGCGCGTCTGCAAATTACAGGTTCAAGGAAAGCGGCGACCCTTACTTCGACAGCTGGGCCGAAATAAGGATAGTCAACGGCACTGAAGCTATAGAACCGCTTTAAGCCTTGGATTCTGCCCAGATGTCAAGGAAGAATTTCTTGTATTGGGATGCTATCTGGCCTGAAACTATCTCGACTGCCGTAGGCCTTTCGCCCCATACCCAGTTTATCACCCTGTTGTTGATTATCATGAGGCCTACTGGCATGTTAAGAGTTGTAAACCTTATCTTCATGTTCTTTATGCCGGAATAGTTATTCTTTATTTCATTTCTTATCGATATGTTTGCAATAAGCCTGTCATCGACGCCGATTTCCGACAGCCTTATGTGCGTATTTTGCAGGAATTTTTGGGCATTTTGCGATTCTATGTATTCGCTCTTGAACGCAAAGACATAATAGAAGCTGTTTTCATTCACGCTGTCCAGAATTGTTTCAAACATAGATTTTATTGCCCTGTATCCCTCGTATACCGTTGCTATCTGTGGCTTTTTCGAGAATTCGGCTTTCTTCTGCAAATCTGGCAGGATTTCCGAGAATTTTCTCTCCTTTTCCTTTATCATGTTAAGGATGATTTTCGGGTTCTGGGCCGAGAAGTACTTTGTCCTGGATTTTATCACGAAAGTGACGAGCCCGCGGTCGATGAGCTTTTCAAGCGTCTGGTATATCTTGCTGTGCTGTATCCTTGTTTTGGCCGCTATGGGGCCTACCGTTGTCTCCCCGAGGGAAAGCAGGCTGATGTATACCTTGGCTTCCCTCTCGGAAAACCCCATATCACGCAATATCTCATTTTCCATATGTTACCTCCAGAGGGGGTAAATTAATAATAAGCTGTCAAAAGTTTATTTAACACTGATGGGTGTGAGGAAGAAGGCACTTGTTTTGATTGCTTTAACCGCTGTATTATCCGGGATTTTTCTGATGTACAGTCCGACGGCAAACGTGGTTTCTGGCAGAATCAATATAGGGGTTTCTTTGCCGTTAACCGGCGCCGCTTCTCATCTTGGTGGATGACCGGCGCCGCTTCTCATCTTGGTGGATGGGCATTGCAGGGAATGGAAATAGCAAAGGACGAGGAGGGATTCGAATACGTTATTCAGGACGACCAGTGCCAGGGCCAGGCAGCCATAAATTCATTCAATGTCTTGAAAGAAAACAGGTTTATTCTGGGGCCTCTCTGCAATGCGGCATCAATTCCGGCATCAAAGCTTGCCGAAGAGGAGCATGTAGTAATGATTACTGTTGGGGTCAGCACAAGGGCAATAAGGGAAGCCGGTGATTTCAGCTTCACCATACTTCCTTCCATAGGATTGCAGACGAAAGCCCTGGCGGAACATATGGAAGATAAAGGAATCGGCTCTGTTTCAATTGTTTATGTGAATGACGAATATGGTGTTGAGAATAAGGAAACTTTTGAGAATGCATACAGAGGAAATATACTGAATGCAGAGGCATTTGACAGGTCGAATGCGGATTTCAGGGGCATCCTGGCAAAAATAAAGAATGACGGATCGCAGGCCGTTGTTCTGGTGGGATATTCGCCGAACTTCATAAATATCATAAGCCAGATGAAGGAACTAGACGTAGGGAAGGGCGTTTTCAGCGTGTCGAACATCCAGGACACTGCAATAGTTGCCGCTACGGGAAATCTCACCGAAGGCATAATTTACACATATCCGCAGATTTCAGGTTCCGAAGAATTCACGGTATTCCTGGATAAATACAACAAAAAGTTCGGGAAAAGCGAGGCATCCCTGCCCATGTACGTCGGCGCTGGCTATGACGCCGCCAAGATTATGGCCGGTGCAGTCAGGAAATGCGGCAAAAATACGGAATGTGTGAAAGACGAGCTGCTCGAAGTGAAGGGTTATCGCGGGGTGAACGGCATAATCAGCATTGACGAAAATGGAAATTCCAGGATGCCCATCGAATTGAGAATAGTAAGGAACGGCGCATTCATGAAATACGAAGGCTAAAGAGCATTGCTGTTTTATTTCATTCCATGAAGCTCGTCCGCCTCCCTTTGAGCGCCCTGAAGGTCTCCGGCATCGGCGCCTGCGACTTCCTCCATAGCGTGTGCACCAACGACATAAAGGGCCTGAAGCCCGGTGAAGGAATCGGCACGGCCTTCACCGACAGGTTCGGGAAAGTTATTGCAATAAGCAGCGTTTACAGCATAGGCGGGTATTACGTCTTGGTATCGGATGCTGCCGCGCACAAACCCCTGATGGAACACCTGAAGCCTTCTCCATTAGATAAATGCGCTGTTGAAGACCTTTCAGGCACTTATATATCCTTCTCCTCGATGTGGTGCGCCAAGAGGGGTGAAATCATTGAGGGCGAATTCGCCGGCGCGAAGACACTGGATATGGGGAACTGCCTCATTGACAGGGCTGACTTCCTCGTGCCAGTGGAACATGCCGAAAGATTCTGGGAGAAGGCCTTCGAGAAAGGCGCGGCGGAGGATTACGAGGTGTACAGGATAGGGAAAGGCCTTCCTGAACACGGGAAGGATTATGACAGCTCTTGTATGGTTCTAGAGCTAGGCCTTGATAATATTATATCCTACGACAAGGGCTGCTACACAGGCCAGGAAATCGTCGCCCGCATGAAGGCGTACGGCGGAGAGCTGCCGAAAAGAGTTGTAATGCTCCGCGGAGACGTGAAGAAAGGCGAAAAGCTTTTCAAGGATGGTAAGGAAGCCGGGAACGTCACGAGCTCCGCTGGTGGCTTTTGCATCGCCACGGTAAAGAAAGGGTTCCATTCCAAGGGCGCCGAACTCGATACAGAAAGCGGGAAAGTCGTTGTAGGTTAAATTTATTTCAAATTTGAAAGTTTGTTGTTTATATCCTCGTAAAGCTCGATTTTTTTCTGTTTGTTCAATGAAAATAATTTCTTTTTAATGGCATTTTCTGTTATTGTAAATATATAATTTGTTTTTATTATGCTGTCTTTTATGGCACCATCTTTTTTTGTCAGTTTTACGCCTTTCATGGAAGTATTACTTGTTATGCCTGCTATGACGATATTTCCTAGCTCTTCAAATAAAACAACAGCTGGTCTTGACTTTACTTCAAATGTATCCGTAAACTGAACCTCTGCAAGGACAACATCGCCTGAACTAGGCATGCTCCCATTCCTCATCTTCCTTGTTATCCCAAAGCTCCTTCATTTTCTGTTTTTGAATGTGGTGCAGATATTTGTCGTAGCTGTCCCTTTTTCTGACGTCTTTGAAGGTTTCAACCATTTTTTCAAGCAGTGAATTGTAAGTCTGTTCTGGATATTCTTTTGCCTCTTTTAACTTTTCCAGAACTTTTTTGTCTATTTGTATGGTCGTAACGGCTGACATTATATGTTCACCAATAACTAACTATAGAACTCTATATATTTAAAGCTATTTCTTGGGCGGTATCTGCACCTGGGCCAGCCTGTCTATGTATGTGTCCAGCCTCTTCAGCTCCTTCTCCATGGTGAATATCATCTGGGACGTGTTTTTGTCCTTCGAGTCGCTCCTGTGCTTTGACATCTCCATCTTCGTCTTCAGTATCTCCTTCTTCAGCTTCAGTATGAACGCCGTTTTCAGGCTCTCGAGGAGGTCCCCTTCAAGCTTCACGTATATTTTCCTGTCGCCGGTGTTCTTCATCTTCCTTATTATACCCACCAGCTCCAGCAGGTCCAGCGATATGGATATTGACGACAGCGAATATCCCGTCTTTTTGGCGATATCATCCAGGCAGAGCGGCTTGTTCTCCACCAGAAGGGACGATATTATCATGCCGTGGACCTCGCTATACCCGAGAGTTGAAGCTACCGCCGAGAAAGTCGAATATATACTCTTCCTGAACTCCATGTCGTCTCCCATAAACTATCATCAGGTAATGATTTGTAGAAGTTTAAACATTTATATAGTTTGAAAAGCCATATTATTTATAACTTTTATAAATTCCTAAAAGTTAATTCGGAGGAGATAGAATGGTGAATGCATATCCGCAGGCAATCGAGAAGAACAGGAGCGATTTCGCAGAGGTCGCGACTTCGCCGTATGTGAAGGATTATTCTATTGATAGGAAGCAGCGTCTTGTGGCTTTGCTGCCCGAAGACGCCCGCATCCTCAAGTTCCACCAGTCCTTGTGTCCTGGTTGCGTGGACGAGGAAAAATTCGACATGATGAAGATAGACTCGGTCACGTTCGCGAGGCACAACAAGGTATGGATAATGAAGCAGTGCGCCGAGCATGGAGTGTATAAAGAACTGTCTTGGGGCGACTACGAGATGTACAAGAAAGCGGAAAGATTCCAGGACCCCGGAATAAAGATACTCAATCCCCATATTGACAAATCCCAGTTTGAAATCGACTGCCCGACTGACTGCGGCCTCTGTGTTGAGCATGAGTCGCACACCGGTCTTGGCAACATAGTAGTGACGAATCGGTGTGATTTGACGTGCTGGTACTGCTTCTTCTATGCAAAGGAAGGGGAGCCAATATACGAGCCAACAATGGACCAGATAAAATTCATGCTCAAGAGGATGAAGAACGAGAAGCCTGTAGGCGCGAATTCAGTCCAGTATACGGGCGGCGAACCCACCCTGAGGGAGGATTTGCCTGAAATCGTGAAGGCAGCCAAGGACCTCGGATACAGCCACGTCCAGCTTAATACGAACGGCATCAACCTTTGCCGCGACCCGCAATTGTCTGTTAATCTGCGCACCGCCGGGGTCAGCAACCTTTACATGAGCTTCGACGGCATGACGCCTGAGACGAACCCGAAGAATTACTGGGAGGCGCAGCAGGCGATAGACAACTGCGCCAAGGCGGGAATAGGAGTCGTTCTCGTGCCAACCGTGATAGGGGGCATCAACGACCACGAACTCGGCGACATAATAAGATTCGGCATCGGAAACATAGGGAAAGTCAGGAGCGTCAACTTCCAGCCTGTTTCACTGGTGGGAAGGATGCCCGATGCCCTGCGAAAGAAGCAGAGAATAACGATACCCGGCGCCATAAAGCGCATAGAGGCCCAGACTGACGGGCAAATCGGGAGGGAACATTGGTTCCCCGTGCCCTGCGCCAAGCAGATAACCGATTTCATTGAGTCGGTGAAGCAGGAGCCCAAATACCGCCTGTCAATCCACTTCCAGTGCGGCATGGCGACTTACATATTCAAGGACGGAAACAGAATCGTGCCTTTGCCGGAGTTCTTCGACGTCGAAGGCTTTTTTGACTATCTTGGCCAGCTTACGAGGGACATAGAGGCGGCCAAGTTCAGGAAGCTCAGGACCACCCTGTCACTTGCCAAGCTCATGTTAAACATACGCAAGTACGTTGACGAGGACAAGAAGCCGAAGAACCTCAAGTTCGTGAGGATGCTTGCAGGGGCTGTCGGCGGCTCCAACTACCATGGACTGGCGGAATTCCACATGAATTCGCTGTTCCTCGGCATGATGCACTTCCAGGACCCGTTCAACTGGGACATCGACCGCATACACAAGTGCGATATTCACTACGCTACGCCTGACGGCCGCGTGCTTCCTTTCTGCACGTTCAATGTCATCCCGGAACTCTACAGGGACCGCATACAGAGGAAATTCAGCATCCCTGCGGTGGAATGGGAGAAGAGGACCGGAAAGAAATTGAACGAGGACAAGCACCACAGGAAGTTCTCCAAGGAGGAAATCCAGAGCATAGTCGGCAACTTCAACCAGTACAGGCGCTCCATGACCAAGGTGGTCCCTGAGAGCGACTGGGGAGAGGAGGCTTATGAGCCCATGCCGGCAGCGACTTCGGGCGGATTCGTGCCGCTTCAGATGCTCGGCGCTCCGCAGCCCGCGCATAAAAAAGCGACGATGGAGAACCCTGCCGGAGGCGGCTGTTCAAGTGGATGCGGCTGCTAAGCCCCGCATTTTAATATTTTTGCTTTATACTTTTCTGTGATGCTTATGGGCAAGTATATTGTAGAATACGACGAAAAGGGATGCATAGGGGCCGGCGTCTGCGCCGCCTTCTCCGAGAAGGACTGGGAAATCGCTGCCAATGGCAAGGCCGTGCTGAAGGGCGGAAAGTTCGACGAGGCGAAAGGCTTGTGGGTCAAGGAGATAGACGAGCAGGACCTTCCGGCGAATAAACAGGCTGCCGAGGGCTGCCCTACGCTTGTCATCCATATCTTTAATAAAGAAACGGGAGAAAAGATATTTTAGAAGGTGATAATTATGGAAACCAAGACCGAGCATGCCGTCACAAAAGACATGACCATAGGGGATATCGTCGAGAAGTACCCCGAAACCGTCGACATAATGATGAGCTACGGGCTCCATTGCTTCGGGTGCCACGTCAATGTCCATGAGACGCTGGAGCAGGGTATCGTAAGCCATGGGATGGAGGACGCCACTTTGCATAGCATGCTCGATGAGATGAATGCCGCTGTCGCGAAGCGCGCCACGATGCCGGCAGAGGAGATAAAGAAGCTCGGGGGCGGGAAGGTCGTAGTTACGGATTTTGCCGCCAAGAAAGTGCTTGAAATAATGAAGAGCAGCGGGAAGGAAGGATGGGGCCTCAGGATAGGCGTGAAGCGCGGCGGCTGCTCAGGATATTCTTACCTGATGGATTTCGAGCAGTCCCCGGCGCAGGACGACGCTGTTTTCGAGAATGACGGCCTCAAGTATTTTGTCGACCCCGGCAGCATGCAGATGATGAACGGAGTAGTCGTTGATTATGTGGAAAGCCTGCAGGGCGCGGGATTCAAGATAGAGAACCCGAATGCCGAGAGCTCGTGCGGCTGCGGCAAGAGCTTCGGTTAATTCCAAATTTGCATTCGCCTGCATTCTCTACCCAAATTTGCATTCGCCTGCATTCTCTACAAAAAAGTCCTGCAAATTTTCCGCCGTGCTTTTTTGCAGATTTCCCTGACAAATAGATTGCTTTGAAGTCATCTGTGATTTCTTTGCATCCATTACATGCTATTTTTCTTTTTTCTATTTCAAATTCCAAACCCTCCACCTGCCAAGCGCCGAGTTTGTTTGTCCATAGCTTCTATGGACTCAACGCTTAATTGGAGGTGGCAATGGTATGTATCTTTTTCATATTACATTATAATAAATTTTATGGTTAAATAAGCTTCTCTTCGCTAAATAATGCTGTCCTTCATCAAGTCAAAATACATCACAGGATGTTCCTTTTCTTTTGTCTCCTTGTTAATTATTCTGAAACCTAATTTCTGATAATATGATATGAGGTCTTCTCTAGTGTCAAGCGTTATTATTCTGATGCCAATTGTAGATGACAGAAGAAGAGCCAAATCCACTGCGCTGAAAACCATGAATTTTCCTATATCACGTTTTCTGAAATCTTTATGTGTCCCGAGCCATGCAATTTTTAGTGCCGGCACCTCTTTATGCCTTATTTTCTCGTCCAAATTTTCAATTTGCTTCCAGTCAAATTCCACAGAATTTGTGCATATCGTTATGAAACCTACAATATCATTTTTATATCTGCACAGATAGGTCACAGCCATATTCATATTTTGATATTTCAAGGCAGTGGTTTGCAGGAATTCCTGTGCTTCCTTGTCTTCACCATTCAATATGCAGTCAAATTTTGATAATTCATGACGTTCCTCAAGTTTTACCAGTGAAAGCTCAGAAAAAGGTATTTTTTCAGCCGTCTTAACCACCTACGGCTTTATTGGGGAGCCTATGCTCTTCCTCATCTTTCTTACTTCATGGATAAGGTTTTTTTCCGGCTCTGTTATGTTTTCAGGCATGGACAAGTCTCTGAGAAAAGACTTCACTTCGTTGTCAGATAGTTTCGGCATTGATTTTATAAACTTGGCCATCAAAAGCACCTATAAAATATATCCCTAGGCATATATTAGGATAGCGGATAGGCTCTTAAAAATAGCATTATTAACCTACAAAATATATACATTGGAAGATAGTTTTTATTCCAGAAGTTTTTCCTTCATGTTTTCAGCTATTTCTTCAAACATAGCCTTTATTTCTTCGCTGCGAAGGACGGCAGGTATAGGATTTTCCGACGTCATTTCCTTTGACATCGGTACGCTTCCCAGAAAAGGCGCCTTCAGCTCATTTGCCAGTTCCAAGCCTTTGCCCGCGCCGAACATATCCCCCGCCATGTTTTCGACGATGCCGACGGGCTTCCCAAAATGCCTGGCCGCCAGGGACGATTTCTTCGCGTCCATGATGGCGAGAGGCTGCGGCGTTGTCACCACTATAGCGGCCGACACGTCAAGGAACTGGAAGACTGTGAGCGTGCTGTCATGAGTTCCCGGAGCCATGTCTATTATCAGGTAGTCCAGGTCGCCCATGTCGGATTTTTCCACCAGCTGCATTATTGCGGAATGGATGAGGGGCCCGCGCCATATCGTCGGCGCGTCGTCTGACTGGAAGAAAGCCATTGAAAGTATCTTCATCCCGTATTTGTCCACCGGCACGAGCCTGCCGTCCTCAATACGGAAGTTTTCCTTGATGCCAAGCATCTTGCCCACGTTGGGGCAGTCGATGTCGGCATCCATGAGCCCGACTTTGTAGCCTTTCTTCGCGAGAAGCGCGGCTATGTTCACGGCAATTGTCGTCTTCCCGACGCCGCCCTTCCCGGAAAGAACTGCCACCTTGTATTTTATCCTGTCGAGATTGGCTTTGAGCTTGTTGAACTGCTCCTGTTTCTGCATCGATGACGTTTCCATGCTATTCAGAATGCTTATAATTATTAATGCCTTTAACCGGGCGCGTCACAAAAATGACGCGGCAGCGGTTACGATAGCGGTGATTATCGTAGCCATGATTATGATTTTCCATGACTTCTTCCTGTCGGCTCCTGCGAAGCGCCTGTTCGTGTGATGCACGCCGTTTTCGTCCTCGTGCATGCCCCACAATCCCTTGTAAACACAGAAGCTCTGGACGTATTCTATGAGAAGGACGCATGTTATGAACACCAGTATTACCGTAAGGAACGTCGGCGCATATAAGTAAGATGTAATGGAGACCACGGCGAATACTATCCCGGCAGCAAGCCTCTTCCTCCTGCCGCCCGGGGTGATGTTGCAGATTCCTGGTATGTATGTCATCTGAAAGCTATTGTAGAATATTTTTTAAGCGTCTTTCAACGCCCCATATTCTTGCTTATGCCGTAGAACACCACGCCGCCGAAAGATATGTATGACATCAGGTTGAACAGTAAATTGACTTTGCCGGGGTAGTGCTTCACCATCGGGAGCATCGCCTTGCTCATCATCTTCTTGGGCCCGCTGTAATTCTCCATTATGTATTTCAGCGTGTAGTCGTATGACATAACCAGGCGCCTTATGGCAAGGTCCTTTATGACATTGAGGGGCGTGTGTGTGGTCTGCAGCGCCGTTTTACCGGTTCTTATGGCCTTCAGCGCGCCTTCCTCGCTGTCCGCCTCCACGATGGTCATTCCGTTGCCCAGCATCTCCCTGCAGTGGGCGTCGCTTCCGGCTACCATGTTCAGTTTCATCCTTTTGGCGAATTTGTGGGCCCGGCGGTTGGATATTCTGTCTATGCTGAGGGAGTTGAAGACTTCGGCAGCGTCGCAAAGAGCGGCTTTTTCCCCGAGGCCTATCTCCTTTATGGCGAACGGGTGGACGCCAATGGCAACCCCTCCCTGGGAATGTATCTCGTCGACTGTCTCCTCGGCGCTCATCCTGGGTCTTATGACTTCCTCTATTCCGAGAGCCACTATGTCGCCGCCGGAAGTGCTTATCTCCTCGCCTTTTATCACCATGACGCCGTATTTCTTCGCATATTTCGCCGCCTGCTCGGCGCCGAACATCGTGTTGTGGTCTGTAATCACGATGGCATCAAGCCCTTTCAGCGCGGCGCCTTCCACCATCTCCTCCGGCGAGTTTATGCCGTCATAATAGACCTTCGTCCCGTGGGAGTACGTCGTGTGGGAGTGCAGTTCCATCTTCATTTCTGAAACACCTCATAAATCTCTGTTTCGGAATGTCCGAAAAGCTCTGCTTTTCGACATGCTAAAGGATTGAAATCTGCAGAATTCCACCGTTTTGAAATGGTGGTAGAGTGGAATTCTGAGATGCTCAATGAACTTGTTGTACTTGAACAAGCCACTGTCTTTAGACAGTGGTCATTGACAGTCCTTTGAGCAATTAAACGGAACGGCTGTTGCGTTTTCATAAGTAATTATCTTGGAGTCGAGGATTTAAATGGGAATTATCTTAATTGAAGAAAACACTTATAAACCGAGCGGTCAGGAAAAGCTGGCTGATAATGTCACAGCTTGCCTAGGTTATACCTCAGGAAAACGGCCGCGCTTCTTGACTTTCTGATGTTTTTGGCCTTTACTGCGGCATCGCCGACAAACTCGACGTGAAATCTGTTGTCTCTCGGAGGGGTGAGCCTTGCAACCCCTCTCAGTCCTGCCGTATAGCCATCTTTTCTCCTGAGCCCTGTGAATCCTGCGGCGCCTCTCAGCCTTTTGCCGCCGCCTCCGGCCAGGACGCCTCCGAATATTTCGTCCGGCCTTTCTTTGCCTGTCATGCTGTATTCTGCCGTCATGTCGGCCTCAAATCTCCTGCCTGCCGACAGGTATGTCCCGTGAACGCCCACCCTCGTGTCGTACCTGCTGTTTCCCATCAAGCCCCCGGTCGGAAGTGTCTCGCCTATATACGAGAGAAAGTGAAAATTGCCGCCTCCAGCGCTGACAGTTCCTCTGGGTCCGCCGAACAATGTAACATCCCCCAGGCCGTTGGATGATTCTGTGTGTTTGTATGGAATATTGGCGCCGGCCCAGAATCCGCTTTCTTTTCCTGTCCAGTATTTTGGAATAGTGTTTAATGTCAGGCTTTGGCTTCCGCTGTTTTGTGAATAAGCAGCTCGCTGGTCCAGCTGGTAACTTGTAGGACCCCTCGTGCCGATGACGACGTCACTGGCACGGCCTTCGCCCGAAAGCGCTGCTATCAAAATAGGTGTTATGGCGATTGTTCTTAATTTCATACAGGAAGTATTTCAGATACCTACTTAAACTTCTCCGAGTACTTCCCTGCTGTGCCCCTCGGGCTTGACCTTTTCATGGACGCGCTTTATGGTGCCGTCTTTGCCGATGACGAATGTCGTGCGGGCGATGCCCATGTATTTCCTGCCGTACATGCTCTTCTCGACCCATACGCCGTATTTCTCGCAGACCTTGTGGCCCTCGTCCGACAGGAGCGTGAATCTCAGCTTGTATTTCTCGATGAACTTCCGGTGGCTCTCAGGAGGGTCGGCGCTTATGCCTATTATCTTCACGCCTTTCATCCCGAATTTCCTTTCATCCTTCTGGAACTCACACGCTTCTGTCGTGCAGCCGGGCGTGTCGTCTTTCGGGTAGAAATAAAGCACCACATACTGCCCTCGGAAATCAGAAAGTTTCACATTATTTCCATTGACATCTGGCAGCTCGAAACCGGGTGCCCTGTCGCCGGCTTTCAATGTCATAATCATCTAGACACCAAGTGCGGACTTTATCTTGCTCGCGGCGCGCTTGGCCTGGAATTTGGTGTAAAGCGTCGCCAGCTTCACGACGTTCTTGCCCCTTGCCAGGTCCTCCAGGTCTTCTCCGGAAAGGACGTCGGAAAGTATATTCATCTCATCATCGCTCATCTTCTCGAACATCTCCCTCACGCGCTCCACTTCCCTCAGCTTCTGCCCGCGCTCCGCCTCCCATCTTTCATTGTAAACGTTAAGAGTATTTTTCGAGACGTCGCCTTTCTTTATCGCCCATCCTATTATATCCCCTGCGATGCGGCCGCCGAATATGCTCTCCGCGATTCCGCCGCCGTGTATCGGGTTGACCATGTTCACGGCGTCTCCCACGCCGAGTATGCCGTTTCCTGTCATGTCCTTCCACAGGCCGCCTACAGGAACGCAGCCGCACACTGTTTCAACTATTTTTCCGTCCTTCAGCCAGTCCTGTGTCTCTATCCATTCATCAAGGAACTCCTTCGCTGTCTTCCCGTACCATATGCCGCCGACACCTATCCCGACGTTGCCGGAGTCCTGCCCCTTCGGGAAGTTCCATATGTATCCTCTCGGCGTTATCTTCTCCCCCAGCCATATTTCTATCATCTCCGGCTCGCGGTTCTTTATGTTGGTCATCAGATACTGGAACGCGGAGTCCACCAGATGCAGCTTTTTCTGGCTGCGGATGCCGGCCTTGCGCAGCGTCATGGACTCCACGCCGTCAGCTGCCACCACGACCTTGCTCCTTATCTCAAAGTCGTCGCCACCGATGTTGGCCTTGACGCCCTTCACCGTGACGACTTCTTTCCCCTGCGCATCCGCGCTTTTTTCGATTATCAAATCATGCACTGTGGCCTTTGTCACTACCATGGCGCCTTTCTTTGCCGCGTTCTCTGCCAGCCACTTGTCGAAAGCTTTTCTTTCAAGAATGTAACCATTCGTCTTCTCGCCGCGGATTTTTATCTCCTTGCCGTTGGGCGCGTATACGTATGCCCCGAGGATGCGCTGCCTCCACACATGGTTCGGCAGCTTCATCCCGAGCTCATCCATGTTCTTCTCCGAGACGCCCTCGCCGCATCGGACAGGCGCGCCTATCTCCTGCCTCTTCTCGAGGAGAAGCACGCTGAGGCCGTGTTCCGCGCACCTCTCGGCTGCCGTGCTTCCGGCAGGGCCTGCGCCGACCACGACAACGTCGTACTCGTTTTTTATCAGCTTTTGCAAAACCATATTTATCCCTCTACCCTTTGTCGTCTGTATTCAGAAATGGCTCTTTGGACATCTGTGGCGGGGTCATTTATTGGAACATCACTGACGAGTTTTCCATCTTCGTAGATTTGGAGCATAATTGCCCCTCCTCTTTGGCACAATCCGATTCCAATACCTCTCTCCATTTCATATTCTGTCATTCAGAACCCCTTTGACGGAAGCTTTATCAAAGTCAGCGGCTTCTCCTTCATGTCTTTATCAAACACCTTGAGCGCCCCGACAGGGCAGAACCTGACGCATATCTGGCAGTCTATGCATTTTTTGTTGTCCACCAGGATGTCCCTTCCCTGGTCGAGCTCCAGCGCATCGACAGGGCACACCCCGACGCAGCCGCCGCATGCTATGCATCTTGAATCGTTGACTTCGAGCATCTTGTTCACACCATTTTTGGAATATCTTAATTAAAGCGGAAACGCATTTAATACTTACTTGAATCTGTCGAGGAACATGGATATATCGATATTTTCTATGTCCTGCTCTGCCAGGGGCTTCTCGCTTATCTGAGGCAGCCCGCCCTCGTATGTCGGTTTCTGCTCCCTGTAAAGAACGCCTGTGGGTATCCTGTCGCCCCATGTGTTTGCCATTTCGAATGCCTTGACCTTGTTGGAAGCATCATATGAGTCATCCAGCTTGAATATCCTTGCCTTGTACCAGTCCGGGGTGTTTATCTTGTTGTAAGTGGAGCACGGCTGGAAAACGTCAACGACAGCGAAGCCGTTGTGGTTTATCGCTTCGGCCATCATTTTCTTCAGCCCGGGAATGTCGAGCGCGTATCCCCTGGCGACGAATGTCGCGCCCATAGTTATCGCGAGAGCCAGCGGATTCACAGGCTCTTCGAGAGCGCCCTGGGGCGTCGAATTCGACTTGAACCCCTTTTCGCTCGTGGGTGATGTCTGCCCTTTCGTGAGCCCGTAGACCTCGTTGTTCTGGATTATGTATGTCATGTTGAGGTTCCGGCGCGCGGCATGTATGAAATGGTTGCCGCCTATTCCGTATCCGTCCCCGTCGCCGGTTACGATTATGACGTTCAGATTATGGTTTGCTATCTTTATGCCGGTTGCAACGGGCAAGGCTCTTCCATGAAGCCCTTCGAATCCGTATGTCTTTATGAAATGATTGGTCTTGGAACCACAGTTATGAACAACAAATCCCTTTACGAGATAGGAATGCGGATCGTTTATGGTCTCAAGATTATGAACAAGCCCTTCATAGTGAGACTTATTGATGTTTTTTATTGGGATAAGAAAACCATGATTTATTTTTTGTACCGAGCTGAATTCCTTTTCTGGTTGATATGCAATATAGTACTGATCTCCTGAAGGTCTGATTACTCTTCCTTTGTATACATGAGGTTTCATTTTTTTTCTATAAATAGAAGCGAAAATACCCGATCTTGCAAGCATTTCCTGCATTTGAATAGCGAGGAATACCGACAGTGTATTGGCGCGAAAATGGGGATGTTTTCCTAGAGTTTCAGTATCTGAATAACCGTCGCCTTCGAAGTAAGCATCAATAATCTCTTTCTGTTTTTCGGCCGGCAGAACCATAATTTCTTCAACAACTTTTTTATTTCCAGCGCCTTTTCCGCATATCCTCTTTAAGAGAAGCGCGAGTTTTTTAGAACATATCGTGATTTCTGTAACATTTCCGATATTTTCCCTGTTTCTTATATATGGCTTTTTTCCTGTGAGAACCAATGAAAGCCTTGAAATATCATCTATAATTTCTTTTTCATTGCTATTTAGTGCAAAACTTACATTAGCGCTATCGCGATTTCTTCCTCCGCCTTCGTTTACATAACCCTCGGCTAAATAATAGCCAATAAGCCTGCAGAAGTCTTTCGTGTACATCTCACTATCTTTAACTTCTCTATTCCAATTAAAAACAATATAATCGCCTTTTTCAAGATTTTCAGCATCTTCGAAATGAGGCTCTATTTTGGCTAATTTTTTCTTGTCGACATGATTTCTTGTTCTTATACTTTTTCTACGCACACACAAAACAGGATGTTCTGGTGTAAGCCTAAACGAGTTGAAAGGGGAGACAAATGGGGTGATTTCAATCATGTTTCCCTCGAAATGATTTATTGTTTTGAATGCAATATCTGCAAATTTTCCATCTCCATTTATTATCACATCGTTGCCCCCCAATTCCGATATTGGTACCCAATCATGGCCGACAGAGACCATTTCTTCGGGCGGCAGGCATCCTATGCCTGATACTATCACTGTGCTCGCAGGGTCAAGCTTCGCTTCAGCTATGGAAAGCTTCAGCACCGACAGTATGGAAAAATCGCCGCAGCCCATGCACCATGTAGGCGCTTCCTTTGTCGTAAGCTCCGCCACCGTCGCCCCTTTTTCCAAAGTTTTTGTTACTGACATTTCATGCACCTCATCTGGCTTCTACGACCGCGTTCTTGCTGAATATTATCTCCTTCGAGCTGTTCTTTTCAACTACGTCCTTTATCCCATGGACTATTTCCTCCGGGTAAAACGGTCTTCCGTCGTATTTCAGTATTCTGTAGTCTGTGTCAAGGCCTGTGAGTTCCTTTATTATTCCCGAGAGCTGGGATGTCTTGTTGTTCTCTATTATCACCGTGCGTTTTGCGTTCCTTATTATTCTACCCACATGCTCATTTGGGAACGGGCTGAGATATACTATCTGGCAGAAATTGGTCTTTATGCCTTTCTGCCCGAGCTTTCTCATTGCCTGAAGTATCGGGCCTTTTGTTGAGCCCCATGAAATTATCGTCACGTCTGCGTCCTTGTCACCGAAGAATTGGGGCGGAGGCAGTTCTCTCTTAAGGTTCTCGAATTTCCTGAACCTCTTGTGGTGCATCTGGACGCGTATTTCCTCCTCCTCGCGCTCGTAGCCTTCCTCGTCATGCTCGTAGCTGCTTGCTGTGTGCTGGCCGCCGCTCTGTGACGGAATGCTTCTTGGCGATATTCCGTCTTCTGTCAGCTGGTATCTCTTGAAGTCCTTCATGTCGTTGAGGTTCTCCTGGGTGAGGAGCTTTCCCCTGTCTATTGACACGTTCGAAGTGTCGAATATGGGCATTGACTTGTAGCTTTCGCCAAGATATTTGTCCGTCAGTACGAAGACAGGCATCTGGTATTTCTCCGCCACGTTGAATGCATCTATCGTCCTGTGGAAGCATTCTTCCTGGTCGCCCGGCGCAATTATGGCGCGCGGTGATTCGTCTGTTGATGCGTGCATGACGAATCTCAGGTCGCCTTGTCCGGTGTGCGTTGCCATTCCGGTTGCAGGCCCGGGTCGCTGGGCCTCCACTATTACAATCGGAACCTCGGTCTGCGCTGCAAGCCCCAGACCTTCAACCATTAAACAGAATCCGCCTCCGGATGTGCATGTCATAGCCCTTGTTCCTGCGTAAGCGGCGCCTATGGCCATGTTTATGGCAGCTATCTCGTCCTCAGTATGCTTTACGACTATGTTATAATTTTTCTCCTGGGTTGCCATCGTGGTCATGACAGATGTCGCCGGCGTCATCGGATACGCCGACAGGAATTTGCATCCTGCTTTTATGGCCCCGGCGACTACAGCCTCGTTCCCGGACATGAATATGGTGTCCTTGCCTGTCCTTTTCTGGAGCCTGTAGTCGAACTTGAAATTCTGCTTCACGTAATCATAGCCGGCTTTTGCGGCCCCGATATTTGAGTTCGCTATCTCCTCGCCTTTCTTCCTGCCGAAATTGTCCTTTATCACCTGGTTGAAAAGCTCTATGTCGTAGTCTATCAGAGCCACTGTCGCACCCATGGCCACGACGTTCCTCATTATTTTTCCGCCGTTCTGCTCTGCGAGCTTCAGGAGCGGCATGGGGAAAAGCTTTATGTCATCGCGTATTTCGTTCTTGTCTATCTGCAGCTTGTCGCCGTCGTAGATTATGCCGCCATTCTGCGACACCTTGCCGGCGTGCTTCTCGACGGATTCCTTGTTTAGCGCGACAAGGACGTCGGTGTATTTGGTGTGGGCGAACAGAGGCTCCTCGTCGGCTATGACGTCAAGATGGTTGTGGCCGCCCCTTATGAGAGACGGGTATTCGGCCGACGCAAAGACATTCAGCCCTCCCCTCATGCACATCCTCGCAAACATGAGGCCTGCATTTAGTATGCCGTCTCCGGCTTCGCCGGCTATTTTCCAGGAGAATTTATTTCTCATCTTATCACAGATATTGCGCAACTATGAGCAAAGATGTTTATATCTCCGGCATCTAAAGATGCCGGTTTCTAACATCTTTGTCATGTCAACGGCATTGTGTTTCATCCATCAATGGAACTTCGTTCCATTGGAGGTTTTCAATGCCGTTGTACATAAAAGTTGAATACAAATAGTTCCCCTCATAACTTATATTCTTTTCCATTTTCATTTAAATACTTTAATAATACATCATGATGTATAGTTGATGTATATATGGGATATATAAGATACAAAGTTCCGGATGAAACCCATCAAATCCTGAAGGGTGTGTGCGAGAGGCTGGGTCTGAAGGAAAGCGAGATGTCGAGAATAGCCCTGTATGAGTACCTGAAGTCTGTGAAGGCAATTGAAGGTGTTGTGCACGGCGGCATAAAGAAGAAGTTCAGGATAAGGCACTGATATATAAGGGTTTTTACGATGGATTAATAGTGAAAATACTGACGCCGCTTGACAGAAGGCAATTATTGATACAAATAAAAGATAATGTGGATGGCTGTCAGGCAGTTGTTCCAGCACATCCCGAAGTCCTAAGGCTTGATGGTTCCGTTTTGACCGATGAGACGTATGCAATGGAAGCCTTGAGGGCGATCAGGGAGCATTTTGAAACAGATTCTGGTGCATACATCGAAGCTCTGATATCGATGGGCTATCATACACGTCCTTCATTAAAATTAGATGAATATAGGCGATGGAATGATGGATGGAGATTTACTTTTTCTCCTTTCAATGAGGTTCTTTCGATGAGATGGGAATTGGACGAACCTGAACCATATGAAATAGGACTCTGCCCTATGGTTTGTATAACAAATGGTATTGTACTGGAGGAACATGGAAATATTGCAGAGATAGATGAAGTTGAGATAGCGCCAAATGTCGGAATCATTTATGGGAGTACTCATGAAGACGACCGCCTTCTAATACCACACGAAACTATGCTGGAATATGAACACCGGACTGCTTTGACACAAAAGGTTCATAAAGAAAGTGTCCTAGGAACGTATCTTGCTGTAAGCGCTTTTTGTTCTTCATACACCAGAAACGTACCTCAGGCATTATTGATGAGGAACTGGGCGGTTGATTATCATAATCGTCTATTAGAAAAAGCAATAGATGAGATTTGAAGGTTTAGTATAAGACGCTGACACTAAGCATTATAAAGATTTTCTTCGTATAGCGGCTATGATTGAAATTAAAAGGCTCGTTTTATTATGAAATCATGAAAGTCGGTGGAAAGGACTACAGAACCGTGTGGATGTCTGGTTCTTCGGTGAATTTCATAGAGCAGAACAAGCTGCCGTTTTCCTTTGAAATATATGAGGCGAGGACTCATGCAGATACCTGCATGGCCATAAAAACGATGATAGTGAGGGGGGCCGGTGCGATAGGCGCCTCGGCCGGCTATGGTATGGCCCAGGCGTTCCTGGAATCCGATGAAAACATGAAATATGTTGACGAAGCCAAGAGATGTTTAGAAGCAACACGGCCGACAGCGCAGAACCTTTTCTATGCCGCAAACCGCGTCTATAATTCTGCTGCCGGCTCGAAAAAACCTGCCCGGACTGCTTTGGAAGAGGCGCAGAGAATAGCGGATGAGGATGCAGAAAATTGCATGAGGATAGGCGAGAATGGGAACATGCTGATAGAAGACGGCTTTAGAATAGAGACGCATTGTAATGCAGGATGGCTTGCGTTTGTCGATTTCGGAAGTGCGCTGTCTCCGGTATATGTTGCGCATAGAAGCGGGAAGAATGTTTTTGTTTATGCGGACGAGACGAGGCCAAGGAGCCAGGGTGCAAGGCTCACTGCATGGGAACTCAGGAATGAAGGTGTCCCGCACGCAATCATCCCGGACAATGCTGGGGCGCATTGTATGTCAAGAGGCATGGTAGACATGATGATAGTGGGCGCCGACAGGATAGCAGCAAACGGCGATACGGCAAACAAGATAGGAACGTATGAGAGAGCCATATGCGCAGCAAGGTTCGGGGTGCCTTTCTATGTTGCGGCCCCGACATCCACATTCGACCTTGATTGTGAAACAGGAGATGCCATACCTATAGAGGAAAGAAGCGAGGACGAAGTGCTATATCAGACGGGTCCTGATGAGGAAGGTGTCATGCGGAAGGTTTTGGTGTGTTCCCCAGGTTCCGGCGCCTTGAATCCCGCATTCGACGTCACGCCGGCTGAGCTGATTACCGGCATTATAACTGAAAAGGGAATAATAAAGCCCAGTGAAGAAGCTGTCAGAAGCCTGTTTTCTTAGTCGATATCAATTATCTTCCCCGAGGAACCGACGCACACGACTCTTGTGCTGCCCATCACTTCAACGGCCCCCTCGAGCTCGTGGATGTGCCCGCACACTTCTATATCGGGCTTCATCTCGTAAATGGCCTTGGTCACGGCCTCGCTGCCTGGGAAAGAGAATTTCTCTATGAGGCTGCCCTTCGGATGCACGTGCGTGACCATTACTTTCGTTTTGGCATTCTTCACGTAGCTGAAGCCGTTTCTTATCGCCTTGAACATCTCCTTGTCTGGCACGTAGTTTATTCCTATGTTCCCGCCGCCTGAGCCGAAGAAACCTACATCATTTATTGTCACTGCGTATTTCTGGAGATTCGGTATCTTGTATTCTTTCTCTATCTGCTCTATGGTCTCTGCGCTGTCGTGGTTGCCGCCGATGAACAGGACCTTCTTCCCTTTCTTCAGGAAAGGACCTATCATACCTTCCTTGTCCACATCGAAGGCGGTCACATCACCTGTTATAATGACTACGTCTACTTTGTACTTTTCGGCCTTTTCAACCAGCTTCTCGACAGTTTTCTTGTTGCCATGGAAGTCGCCGGCGACCATGATCCTGAGCTTCGGTTTTTTCTTCATGAACATCACAATAGTTTTATATATGTTTAGTCTTATAACTATATATTATAACTTTTAGAAATTTCTAAAAACAGGGATTTGAGGTGATTTAGATGCATGTTTTACCGCAGCTTCCTTACGGATATAACGCGCTGGAGCCTTTCATAGACGAGCAGACCATGCGCATACACCACACGAAGCACCACCAGGCTTACATAGACAAGCTCAATGCGGCGCTTGAGGGCCACGATGCCCTGAAGCAAAAAAGCGTTGAAGAGCTTGTGAGCGACCTCAATTCCGTGCCGGAAAGCATACGCACCGCTGTCAGGAACCATGGCGGCGGGCACGCCAATCACTCGTTTTTCTGGGATATCCTGAAGAAAGACGTCAAATGCGAGGGCGAAGTCCTCGGCGCGATAGAGAAGAGGTTCGGCAGCTTTGATAAGTTCAAGGAAGAATTCACTAACGCTGCTATGGGAAGATTCGGCAGCGGATGGGCCTGGCTTATCTCTCATAATGGCAAGCTCGATATAATGAGCACCGCCAATCAGGACAGCCCGCTGAGCGAAGGCAAGACTCCGCTGCTGGGCATTGATGTCTGGGAGCACGCCTTTTACCTAAAGTACCAGAGCAGGCGCAACGAGTATGTCGCTGCATTCTTCAATGTAATCAATTGGGATAAAGTCAATGAGCATTTCGCGGCGGCAAAGTGATGAACTTTTAGCACTTTTTGAAAGCATAAAAACCTTTAAATCGTATGCGGAAAAGTTGATTGTATGTCCAACTGGAAAATCGAGCACGACAGGCCGAACTGCATAGGATGCGGAGCATGCGCAGCCGTTTGCCCGGGTTCGTGGACGATGAGCCCTGACGACGGCAAGTCGGACCTTGTGGGCTCGAAGGAGACCAAGGAAGGGGACGAAATCGTTCTCGAGGAGCTCGAGTTTGACGACATAAAGTGCAACAAGGAAGCTGCTGAATCATGCCCTGTCAACGTCATACACATAATAGACCAGAAGACAGGCGAGAAGATAATCTAGGGGTGTGATAAAATGGTCAACGTAGGAGAAAAGGCGCCAGATGTCGAACTGAAGAATGTCGACGGTAAGGTCGTGAAGCTTTCTACCTTCAGAGGTAAAAAGGTCCTTCTTTCGTTCTTCCCATTCGCGTTCTCTCCTGTGTGCACCGACGAGTTCGGGTGCTTCATGGACGACATGGAGAAATTCAAGGATAGAGGCGTCCAAGTGGTCGGAATTTCAGTTGACAGCCACTGGGCGAACAAGGCGTTTGCTGACAGTATGGACGTTGATATATCGCTGCTTTCTGATTTTGACAAGAATGCGGCTAAGAGCTTCGGAGTGCTCAGGCCGGAAGGCTTCTCCGAGAGGGCTTATTTTCTCATAGATGAAAACGGCATGGTCAGGTACAAGCATGTCATGGCTAAGCCGTCCGAAAAGCTGGATGATGAGGAACTGCTGAAGAATATCAGGTGAAAATGTGAAAGTATATAGCGTTTATGTGGCCGAAGCCATTGCGACATTTTCCCTTGTTTTCATAGGCGCCGGTTCGATACTTGCTGGAAATGACATCATAGGCGTGGCCCTTGCCCACGGCCTGGTATTGATGTGCATGGTTTACGCTACCGCCCACGTGTCCGGGGCTCATATCAACCCGGCTGTGACAGTAGGGATGCTTGTGACAAAGAAGATAGGCTCTTCAAAGGCTGCTTTGTATATAATTTCCCAGCTTGTAGGTGCGGCAGTGGCCGGATTCTTCCTGGCCGCGATATTCCCTTCCGCCCCGGCCCTCAACCTAGGCACTCCGGCTCTCGCTTCCGGCCTGCCTGTTGCCAGCGGGATTCTTGTAGAGGCCGTGTTGACGTTTTTCCTCATATTCACGATATTCGGCGTCGCAGTTGACAAGAGGGCGCCGGCAGGTTTCTACGGGCTTGCCATAGGTCTGGTGCTTACTTTCGACATCCTGGCAGGAGGGACTCTGACCGGCGCTGCCATGAACCCGGCACGCGCCTTTGGCCCGGCCCTTGCGTCGGGCTTCTGGGAAAATCAGGTAGTCTACTGGATAGGTCCGATAATAGGGGCGATAGTGGCCGCCCTCGCCTATGACAGGGTTCTCTCCTCGAAAGAGTCCCAGTAACACAGCATGCTAATTTTATTCTGAAACATATATTTCATGTATATTGTTTGTGCCGAATATGTAATCTGCTTCATCGCAAAGCTTAAATCCGGCGGCAGTTAATTAAAGAAAAGAGGCAATTAAGATGGCCAAGAAGAAAGCGTCAAAGAGAAAAGCTTCAAAGAAATCGTCTCAGGTATGCTCCTGCGGTTCCGGTATGATGTCAAAGGACTGCTGCGGATAACTTCCTTTGGGGGTGTGAAAAATGGCAAAGAAGAAGGCAAAGAAAGCTGCTGCTGCGAAAGGCGATATGTAAAATTTCATGCTTATGTTTTTTTTCTTTTTTTCTTTCTCCATATTATTTTCACTTCATCCGTTCTCCACCTGGCTATGTAGTCTGGTTTCTTGACTGGTTTCTGGCCGCCCCTGTACGCCAGAAGGCCTGCCCATGCTATCATGGCTCCGTTGTCGCTGCTGTATTCTCCGGGACACACATGGCATTCAGCCCCCCTTTCATCGCACATTATCTTGAGCATCTCCTGTAGCCGCGGCGAGGCCGCCACGCCGCCTGTCAGGAGGACCTCGTTCTTTTCCGCATGCGACAGAGCCCTTTCGGTTATCTCGGTCAGCATCGCAAAAGTGGTCTCGGCGAACGAGAACGCTACGTCTTCATTGGCGTGCGAGGCCAGCTTTCTCTTGGCATCGGACAATATCCCCGTGAAGCTGACATCCATCCCCTTTACCGTATATGGGAGCTGCACATACTTCGAGCCCTTCGATGCAAGCTTGTCTATTTCGGGGCCGCCAGGATACCCGAGGCCCATGTACCGTGCAAGGACGTCCCTCGCGTTCCCTATGGCCATGTCCTGGGTCTCTCCGAAGACCCTGTACCTCCCGGAAGAGTAGCCTATAACCTGCGTGTTGCCTCCTGAAACGTAAAGCACTATCGGGTCACTACATTTGCACAATAGCCGCCCGATCTCTATGTGAGCTACAGGGTGGTTGACCGCTATCGCCGGGCGTTTTCCCATTATCTTCCTGGTGAATTTTGTCCCTGTCTTGAGGCATGGAGGCAGGCCCGGCCCGGCAGCGAATGATATTATGCCGGCGTCGTCTATGGAAATGCCGGCTTCCTGGAGGGCCTTTTCCAGAACTGCATCCATCACGGATTCGTGGTGCTTCCTCGCTTCTTCCGGCTTTATTCCCCATCCAAGGTCGGGGACATATACATCCCGCTGGTTGGCGATTATCTTTTTTCCTTCGCATATCCCTATGCCGAAGGTGTGGGAAGTGCTCTCTATGCCGACGGATATCATAGCGCGCCCTCTATCTGCTTTTTGGTAACAGGGCCTTTCCTTCTTATCTCGATGCCGTTCATCATGCTAGCGACAGTTGATGCCCTGTTTCCCGGAAGCGTTCCGCCGTCAAGAACCATGTCTATCACGCCTCCGTAAAGCTTCAGCAGGCTCGCGGTGCTGTGGATAGGTCTCTTGCCGGATATGTTGGCGGATGTCGCTGTTATGGGTTTGCTGAATCTTCTTGCCAGGGCAAAGGCCGTCTTATGCAGCGGTATCCTGAACGCGAACTCGCCTCCGTTCCTGCTCCTGCAGACAAGAGTCAGCCTTCCAGGCATAAGCTTTCTGACGACGTTCCTGTCTTCCCTGCTCAGGAGCGCATGCCTTTCGGCTGCTTTCATGCTGCCGACTATGACTGTTATTTGTTTCTTTTTAGGTCTCTTCTTCAGCGCGTATATTTTTCTGACTGCTGCAGGATTTGTCGCGTCGCATCCCATGGCATAGCTGCTTTCTGTCGGATACGCCACTATACCGCCCCTCCTCAGGATTCTTACGGCAAGCTTTATGTCGCGCGAGATTATCGTCATAATAAAAATGAATTTTATTAGCTATTAAAGCCAATATTTTTCATGCCCATATTCGTCGTCCACCGCCACAAGGCCCGAAATCTTCACTGGGACCTCCGCCTTGAGATGAAGAACCGCGCCGGCAGGAAGGTCCTCAAGTCATGGGCGGTCCCCAAGGAGCCCCCGAAGGCGAAAGGCGTGAAGCGCCTTGCCATTCAGGTGGAAGACCACGACTTCTCCTACAGGAAGTTTGAAGGGACGATAAAGGAAGGCTACGGCAAGGGCACCGTGAAGATATGGGATTCGGGTATGTACAAGCCCGTGTCATGCAAAAGAAACAAGATGGTTTTCACCCTATCCGGAAAGAAAATGAAGGGCGACTATGTCCTCCTCAAGTTCCGCGGCAGGAACTGGCTGCTGTTCAAGAAATAGTCATCCATACATCATGATGCCGGCTATTATGATGATGTTGAGGAGTATCCACGCCGCGAACGTTATTATTATCGGCTTCTCCTTGTGCATTATGCCGTACGCGAGCCAGAAGAAGTCGAGTATGAGGTAGGATACGAACGTGACGATTGACAGACCTGCCGCGTTCCTTTCGGCGAATATCTTGAGAAGCTGCGGTATGGTCATTATCGGCCCCAGCACGCCGACCGCGAAGATGAGCTTGTCCATCAGCCTTTTCCACTTGTTCGGGCTCGGATAGCGCTCGTGGCGCTTGTATATCCTCTTCCTCCTGTGGAAGTGATGGAGTGCCTGGCTCATCTGGGTCATGGTTGCTCACACGAACTGCATGGCATGCATCAGGTTGTCTTCATGGACGACGAACAGCCGCCCGTCCCTTTCCATCCTGCGCATGGCCCTGTCTTTCATTACCTCGGCCCTTGTTATCAGGTTGGGCCGGAAGAGGACGCTCCTTCCTACAAGCTTCATTATCGGTATGTCGGTGAGGCCGTCGCCGATGTACACTATGTTCTTTTCTGTCGTCCTGAACAGGCTCTTGACCTTCTTCACGGCGCCTTTTTTCTCGGTCTTTACCACGTCGCCCCTTATCTCGCCTGTAAGCATTCCGTCCTTTACGACGAGCTCGGACGCATAGATATGGTCAACATACCTGAGCAGCCCTTCCTTCTCCAGGACGCGCCTTATGAATTTCCCGTCGTTCGTGCTTACTATCACTATCTTGTGGTTGTCGGCCTTCAGCCTCTTGAACATGCGCTCAACGCCTTTCGTGAGCTTCACTTTTTTCAGCATCATGCTGACAACGCTCTCATAGTCAAGCCCTTTTCCCATCTGCGCAAGCTTTTTCGCGAACCTGAAGAACTTCCGCGGCTCCATGTTGTCCTGCAGGAAGTCTATCTCTATTTTCAGCTTCTCCATCCGGCTCCCGACCAGGCTCAGAAAACACGACACCGAGTCGTTTATTATGACATTGTCAAAATCGAAGCAAACAACTTTCATTGGATTTAATTGGGACAGGGGATATAAATAAACTGCTTTCAAATTAGTTTATGGTAAAAAAATTAATTTCTGAGGAAACCGAATGGAGCCGGGTTGCTGAAGAGCTGAAAGCCGAAAAAATAAAGTTGGCTTTCTACGATAATACGGTTATATCGCTTTTAGGAAATGTAAAAAATAGGAAGATATTGGATTATGGCGGCGGTCCTGGGGTTTTGGCTATTACACTAAAAAAACTCGGGGCTGATATAAAAGAATACGACATTTCGGAGGACATGAGGAAAAAAGCCTCTGAAAAAATTGGGGAAGAAAATATTTATCATAATGTCGGGGAAATTCCTAAAAATAAATTCGATTTGATTATTTGTAACTTGGTTTTATGCATCGTTTCAGAGGACGAAGTTAAAAGAATCGTTAAAAATATTAAAAATGCCTTGAATAAAAAAGGGTTTGCTTTTATCGGTTTCTGTAACCCGAAATTATTGGATGTCCAGGAAACGAATCTTGACCTGAGACCGAAACCCAGTCATAAATACGAAGAAAACCACAGCTATATGAAAACCAAAAAAGAGGGTGGTTATCAAATTATTGAGAATCACCGCCCTATTGAATGGTATGAGAGGGTGTATGAGGAATTGGGATTAAAGCTGGTAGGCGTATTTTTCACCCCGGAATATAAGTTGAAGGGGAAAAATATCAAAGACTTCATAATATTTAAGTTGAGAAAATGAAAACAGGGACGAAAAGGTAATAGGTTTTTCACAAAAGTTGCTGAATTATTTCTTCTCGGCCGCGATTTGCCCGTAGCCGCACTTGCCGCAATATTTGCGATTTTTGTATGACGCGAGGAACGTTCCTGTCCCGCATCTCGGGCAGTTCTCCTTCTTTCGCGAAACCTTCCCGTCTTTTATCTCGTACAGCTTCCACACCTGCACCTTGGCGTGTTTCTTCTTTGAATGGGGCCTTTCCTTCTGGGAGCGCTTCTCTTTCTTGGGCTTCTCCTTCTTCACCTCTGCCTCCGGCACTGGGGCGCCTTTGGCGCCAGGCGCCGCCTTCGCGGGAACTCCCTTGGCCGGGGCAACCGGGGCTCCTTTCACAGGGGCAGCTGCCGCCCCTTTTGCAGGAGCAGCGGGTGCCGCAGCGGCCTTTGCCTTCGGGTCCTCTTTTTTTTCTCTTGCCATAGAATATCACTTATTCCGTCTTTTTCTCCTCTTCTTTCTTGCTGAGGTCCTTGACCTTTTTCTCGTTCCACAGGTTTACCGACGACCTGGACATCTTTATCCCCTTGCCTGTCAGTATGTTCAGGACTTCGACGCACTCCGCATCCTTCTTCTTCTCCTTTGCTATGTACTGCTGCAGCGCGGCCTTTGATGGCGTGGCGTCTGCATGCTCTATTTCAATCTCCATCTCGCTCCTTCCGAGGAGCTTGTTCTCCTTCTCGCTGACAAATTTGACTTTCATTTTCTACACCTTGAGTGCATATCCGCAAAGGAGTTGCACTCCTTTTGGATATATACTGAATGACATAATTTATTGAACATTATAATGTCATTCAGATATACCAAAGACATTATTTGTACAAAAATTAATGTCTTTGAGTATAGAGGAACTATGTTCCTCTTCATCAAACTTTTAAAGCATATTTTCCCGGAGCAGTCACGTTCAGCTTCTTTGCTATCTCCGAGTTGACGTCGAATATGACGGCGACCCCCTGAAAGCTTGACGTCAGGTCGGCTGTCTTGCAGACGGGGCACATGCTCCCCTTCATCACAATTCTCTTGCAGTTCTTGCACGCTTTCTTCGACATTTATCAAGACCTCTTTTTCTTCTCCTTCTTGTCAACGTTCTTCTTCTCCTTCTCCACCCAGTCGAGGGCCCCGAGAAGCGGCTGCCTCATCGTCAAAGAGATTTTGTTCCGGCCCTTTCCGAGGGAAACCCCGACCACGCGGGTCCTTATTATGTCGCCCTCCTTCATCTTGTATCCGCTCTTCTTGCCCGTGAAAATAGCGTTCTTGCCGTCGTACGCTATCTTGTCGTCCATAATCTGCGAGACATGGACAAGCGCGTCTATCGGTCCTATCCTGGTGAACGCGCCGAACTCGGTTATGTCAACGACTTCGCCGAGCATGACCTCGTTTATTTCCGGCTTGAAGGCCATCATCTTGAATTCGGTCGGGTAATATATCGCTCCGTCTTCTGGTATTATCTTGCCTTCGCCCACGGTAAGGACTTCTGTCACTACCAGGAAAACGCCTATATCGGGGTTCATCTTCCCCTCGAACTGCTCCTGAAGGCTCTCCTTTACTGCCTGGTTGAGCTCCATGTCGAACTTCGTCGGCGCCACCCTTGCCTCGTCTTTTACTGTCAGAATTTTCAGCATCTATCTAAACCTCGTAGTAATTAACTAAAATGAATTAAAAACAGTCTTTTTAAATCTGAATTCCGAACAATTATTACTTTTCCTGCTTGAAGCGCTCGATGCCGTCCCTCAGGATGTGTCTTGCCCTGGAGGCGTCTTCCCATCCCTTCACTTTGACCCATTTGCCCGGCTCCAGCGCCTTGTACTGCTCGAAGAAGTGCGCTATCTCCTTCTTGGTGTGGTCGTTGACGTCCTTTATGTCCTTCACTGAGTCGTATCTGGGGTCCTTCTTCACGACGGCCAGTACCTTGGAGTCCTCGCCGTCCTCGTCTTCCGTCACCAGCACGCCCACAGGGCGGACTGCGACTATTAGTCCGGTGCTTATCGGGTGGTCGCCCAGGACGAGGCAGTCCACAGGGTCGCCGTCGCCGCTCTCAGTCTGGGGAACCATGCCGTAGTTTCCGGGATATGTCATCCTTGTATACAGGACTCTGTCGAGGACGAAAGCCTCCATTCCCTCATCGTATTCTATCTTGTCCGGGGAGCCCAGAGGCACCTCTATTATGACGTTTACCTCGTCCGGAGCCTTCTTTCCCACCGGTATTTTATCAAGCATGCTCATTGTTAACACCTCTCATTCTTCAGCCAAAATCTTCTTCTGTTTCAGCCTAATTACATTGTGCCCTAAATTTTTTAATCGTTCTATGAGGTTTTTGTCGTTCGTCGCTATAATATAACCCTTATTGGCGTATTCTATGAGGGTTTTGTCGGCGTTGGTCCTGGCCTCTATCACAGCCACGCCGTTTCTTTCGGCCATGTCAAGCGCCACCCTTGCCTGGCTTCCGCGCTTTGTCCTCTCCTTCGACATCTTCTCCAGCTCGCCGATGCAGGATTCGAGCGTGAATAGCTCGCCTTCCAGCAAGTATACGTCCGCCTTGAACTGGACAGGCGCCAGCAGGAAGTTGGTGTCCAGTATTATCTTTCTCATTGTGAATAATTGAAAGATGCGGATAAAAGGTGAAATAATGAGAATGAAATAAAATAAAAAATAAGAGGATTTACTCTTCCTGCTTGTCTTCGTCAGCGCCGTATTCCTGGGCATCGTCTCCTCCAGCTTCCTGCGAGCCGCCCTCTTCCCCGGCACCGACTTTCTCGGCTATTGCGAACTTGTTTGCAACTTCCTTTATCCGGATTTTGCATTCCTCGTTCTTCTGCGTGTTGGGGACGAATATTATGAAGTTGTTTACCTTCGTTATACCGTCGCCCTTGGCGCCAACGTCAGTTATCTTGACGTCGTATTCCTCGCCGATCTTTACAGGCTTTTCCCTCTGCTGGAATCCGCCTCCGCCTCCGCCACCGAAACCTCGGCCGCCTCCGCCGAATCCTCTTCCGCCACCAAATCCGTGGCCTCCTCCGCCTCTTCTGTCTCCGTACATTTTTCTATTCCTCCATTCATGCGTTGCCGCAATGTTCAAAGAGCTTTGCTCTTTGACATCCCAAAGAACATGCGTTCTTTGAGGATTTATTATGGTCAAAACCACTGGAGAACGTTGTTCTCCGTGGCCTCAAAGGAGCAAGCTCCTTTGCAGGGATGGTTCAGAATTAACCCTTCTGATAAAGCCTCGAAACCCTCAGAATTAACCCTTCCTTCCATCAGATTTAACCACTGAAAATATGACGAGTGGAAAGTATTTAAATCCCTACTTGAATATCTCCCCGGCCTCCTGGCTCCACCAAAGCAGGTCCAGGTGGTCCATGGGGATGCCTACGCTCTCCGAGAACGCCCTGAACTTGCCCTCTATCTCCAAGTATTTCTTGCGCGTCCCAGGGGGCTTCGCCTCGTCTATGACCCCGTTCTCGTGAAGGTGCTTCAGGATGTGCCTGTCGAGTATTGCAAGCCCCTCGAATCCTATGTTCCGCAGGAAATGCGAGGCCTCCTTCATGCCCATCCCCTTCACGTTGTCGGCAAGCCATTCCCTTGCCTCCTTCCCGTCCGGGGGCAGCTTTTCCCTGACTGCGAAGTCCGTGCCGTCGTGGAACATGTTCCTGGCCTCGATTATGTATGAGGACTTTCCTATGTTGAACCGAACCCCTGCGAGCCATGCAAGTATCTCCTTTTCGTTGCCGTCGTATAGCTTGCCGTTTTCCTTCAGCTTCTCTATGGCGCGCCAGCATATCCTGGCCTTGCTCTGCGGGGTCAGGAGGCAGAAGCAGAGCTCCGCGAACAGCTCTTTTTCGCTGCAATTCCGGAAAACGTTCTTGAAGTCCAGAAGGCGCTTCTCTATAGCGTCTTTTTTCTGCATGTATTTGCCGGACAATTCATCGTCCATGCGTATAGAAATGTTCTGGAAAATTAAATACTCGTCAGCATCAGCCTTCTGTAGTACCTCTCGTATTCGGCGACGTTCTTTCGCATGTTAAAATCCTTCTCGATGCGCTCCCTTGAATTGCGCGCCATCTTTTCGCAAAGGCTTCCGTCGGAAAGGATTTTCATGCACTTCTCCGCTATATCCCTTGTATCCCCGTATTCAGCCACATATCCGGTCTTCCCGTCCTCGACTATTTCAGGCATGCCTCCCCTGTTCACAGCCACGGCAGGCACTCTGCATGACATGGCCTCCATTATGGAAAGCGGCATGCCCTCGTTTTCAGAAGCCATGACGAACAAATCCGACACCGAGAAATATTTCTGGACGTCCTTCACGGCGCCGGTGAATGTTATCTTGTCCCCGATATTCAGTTTCGACGCAAGCCTCTTCATTTTCGGCATTTCAGGGCCGTCGCCTAGAAGGATGAGCTTCGAGGGGATGGATTTTGAAGCCGTTTTGAACGCCCTTATTATATGGTCTATCCTCTTTATCGGCCTGAAGTTCGACGCGTGAACCATTATCTTCTCGCTCTCTTCCGCGATTGATTTCCTGAAGCCGGGATTTTCCCTCCTCCTGAACTTTTGCGTGTCGACGAAGTTGTGTATAACCTTTATCTCGGAATCTATGTCGAAATTCTCCTTTGCCTTGTCGGCCAGAAACTTGCATATCGTTGTAATCCCGTCGCTGCTTTCAAGCACGAATTTCGTGACGCTTCTGAACTGGTCGTGGACACCTACCGTATGTACGTCGGTCCCGTGGAGTGTCGTAACCACGGGTATTTTTATCCCGTGCGATGCCACCATCTGCTTCGCGAGGTATGCCGAAGCCGCGTAAGGAAGCGCATAATGGACGTTTATGACATCCAGATTTTCTTTCCTTATGACGTCTTCTATCTTGCCGGCGGTCACAAGCGTCAGTGGCAGGTGATGGAACACGTTGAAATCCTTGCTCGGTATGTGGTGAAATTTTATTTCCTTCGGGAGGCGCCTGAACGACCTGGAATAGGAGATTATATGGACATCGTTGCCGTTTCTGCGGAGGCCTTCTGCAAGCGAGGAGCCCACGATGCTCGAGCCTCCGACGCCCATCTCGCACACTATGCCGGCCTTTATCGGCTTGTGGGAAAGCTCGTGTATGAGCGTCCCCAGCCCTTCGCCGAGTTTCCTCATTTCTTCCATGAAGATAAGAAGCAGACGAAAATATTTAAACAATCTCAGATTGTTTAACATATCTAAAAGACCTTAATATATCGCTGAAGGTCTTTTAAATATATTTATAGCGCTCCGGCAATCTATTATCATGGACAGCCTTCTCAGGAAGCTCATAGAGACAGACGGGATAAGCGGCTACGAGCAGCGGGTCAGGGCGCTTATCCAGAAAGAGATTTCTAAGCATGTAGACAGGACTTTCATGGACAAGATGGGAAATCTCGTTGCCGTGAAGAAAGGCACCAGGAAGGGGGCCGGGCGCATCATGCTGGCCGCCCATATGGACGAAATCGGGCTTATAGCGAAGAGCATATCGTCCGACGGCAGGATAAAGTTCACGACCATAGGCGGCATAGAGCCCCTCACTTTGATAGGGCAGCGCGTTTCGATTCTTGCAAAAAAGCCGCTCAACGGCATAGTGACCACGGCCGAAATGCTTGACGGGAATTATATCGAGACCCTGCCGAAGCTGGAGGACATGTTCGTTGACACGGGACTCGACAGGAAGCAGCTTGCATCAAAGGGGGCCGAAATCGGCACCGTCATAGAGCTGAAGCAGGACATGGGGATGCTTAATGACGACATTTTCTACGGGAAGGCCCTCGACGACAGGATAGGCTGTTACATAAATATGCAGCTTGCAAAGACGGTGCGCCGCATACCCCACGAGATAAATTTCGTTTTCACGGTCCAGGAGGAGATGGGGATGTACGGCGCCAAGACATCAACCTACGAGGTGAACCCCGACTGGGCCATAGCTGTCGACGTTTCCAATACGTACGAATCGAAGGACATGAGGCTCCTGGGGAAGGGGCCCACGATACTGGTCAAGGATGCGGCGATGATAGCCAACAAGTGCCTCGACGACACCCTCAGGGGGATAGCGAAGAAGAACAGGATACCTATACAGCTTGATGTTTCCGACCTGGGCACATCGGACGCCATGACGATATCGTTGTCAAGGGGCGGCGTGCCGGCGACAGTCGTAGGCGTCCCGGTGAAGAACCTCCACAGTACCGTTGGCGCCGCGAGCACGAAGGACGTTAGAAACGCCATAAAGCTGCTGTCGGCCCTCCTCAGGAAGCCGCCCAAGGTGTGTTTGGTATGAAGAAGTTCGGGATGTTCATAGGCGGAAAGTGGACTCATTCTGACAAAACATTCATGAGCATGAATCCGGCCACGGAGGAGCCCGTCGGCGAGTTCCAGCTGGGAAGCGGGAAGCACGCGAAGGCGGCGATAGAAGCCGCCTCGTCCGCTTTCGGCAAGTGGAGCGGCACCCCGGCCCCGAAGCGCGGCTCGCTCCTTCTAAGGGTTGCCGGCATCCTGAGGGAGCGCAAGGAGGAGCTTGCGCGCCTTGAGACGATGGAGATGGGGAAAATCCTCCCGGAGGCCCGCGCCGACGTTCAGGAGGCCATAGACGTCTTCGAGTACATGGCAGGCGAGGGAAGGAGGCTGTTCGGCCACACCACCCCCTCCGAGCTGAAGGACAAGCTCTGCATGACGCTGAGGAGGCCCATAGGCGTCGTCTCCGTCATAACGCCGTGGAATTTCCCTATAGCCATACCGGCGTGGAAGATGTCCGCGGCGCTGGTGTGCGGCAACACTATCGTCTTCAAGCCGAGCAGCGATACGCCGCTCTGCGGCGTCCGGCTTGTGGAGATACTGAACGACGCCGGAATCCCGAAGGGGGTCGTGAACATGGTCACGGGCTCGGGCGGCGCCCTGGGAAAGGAGCTCGTGGCGAACAGGGGCGTGGGTTGCGTGTCCTTCACAGGCTCAAGGGATACGGGTTCCTGGATACTCCAGAACGCCGGGATAAAGCGCGTCGGGCTGGAGCTCGGCGGGAAGAATGTCATTATAGTCATGGACGATGCCGACCTGAAGCTTGCAGTGGACGGCATTATATGGGGCGCCTTCGGCACGACTGGACAGCGCTGCACCGCGGCGTCCAGGGTTATAGTCCACAGGAAGCTCAGGAGGAAGCTGGTCGCCGCCGTTGTCGCGGGGGCGAAGAAGCTCAGGACGGGGAGCGGCCTAGACCCGAAGACCGACATGGGGCCCCTCATCAACAGGCAGGCCATCGAGAAGGTCCAGAAATACGTCGACGTAGGGAAGAAGGAGGGCGCCAGCCTCCTGTGCGGCGGCCGCCCCATGCAGGGAAAGGGATACTTCTATTCTCCTACAATTTTTATGGCCGAGGCCGGGATGAAGATAGCGCAGGACGAGATTTTCGGCCCCGTCCTGTCGGTGATGGATGGACGACGCGATAGAGAAGGCGAACGGCGTGGACTACGGGCTCAGCTCGTCCATATACACGAAAGACGTGTCAAGCGCCATGAAGGCCGCCGAGCTCCTCCAGGCCGGCATCACTTATGTGAACTCGAGCACCATCGGCTCCGAGGTCCATCTGCCCTTCGGCGGGGTCAAGGACACGGGCAACGGCACGCGCGAGGGCGGCATTCTTGGCATCGACGAATTCTCGGAAATGAAGACGCTCTACGTAGACTATTCAGGGAAGCTCCAGAAAGCGCAGTTCGACTGATTTATAAATTCTGCACTCAATCGTATCCCATGAAGTGCGAGGCCTGCGGCGCGGAACTGACGGAGGGGAACAGCACACTGGACGACAAGTACTGCGACTCCTGCTTCACGCGCCACGCAAGGTCGATGTTTTTCTGACGTGGTGACATGCTAGAAATAACGAAAGAGCTTCGGGCGGCCGGAAATCCTGAAAAAGCTGAGGTGTATTCGAGGTTCTTCAAGACGGGGAAGGGCGAGTACGGCGAGGGAGACGTGTTCCTGGGCATAACCGTGCCCGAGCAGAGGCGGCTGGCAAGAAAATATTTTGACATCAGCCTTGGTGATGTCAGGGAATTGCTTTACAGCGCGTATCACGAGCACAGGCTGACGGGACTTCTGATACTGGTTTACAAGTATGAAAGAACCGATGAAAAAGGGAAACAGAAAATAGTAGATTTCTATCTGAAGCACAGGAACAGAGGCAATAACTGGGACCTCATTGACTGCATCGCAGACAAGCTTCTTGGAAATCATTTGATGCACAGGGATAAATCAATTCTCTACGAGATGGCAAAATCAGACAACTTATGGGACAGAAGAATTTCGATAATATCGACGTTTGAGTTTATCAGACACGGCAATTTTGACGATACTCTCAGGATAGCCGAAATCCTGCTGGATGACGAGCACGACCTCATACACAAGGCCGTCGGATGGATGCTCCGCGAGCTCGGGAAGCGCAATACAGAGCTTCTGGAAAAATTCCTCGTGAAGCACAGCAGGAGGATGCCCCGGACCATGCTCAGGTATGCGGTAGAAAGGCTGCCGGAAAGGAAAAGGAAATTCTACATGAGACGCTCATAGGAAGAGGTTCAGCAGGGCAATAGCGTCCGATTTAGGCATGTTATACTTTTCCTGTATGTAGCCGAGTTTTTTCTCAAGGGTGGCTGTATCCTTGCCCTTGCCGATTGACGTGAATGCGTCGTCGCTCTCCAGTTCCTTCTTCATCTTGAGCATCTCCTGTCTCTCCTCTTCCACTATCTGATGGAGGTTTCTGAAGTTCCTGAATATGTCCTCTTCCTCGGCCTTCCCTTCGTTCATCCACTTCTGAATGATGAAGAACGGCACCTTTTCCCTGTACCTCCTCGCGAACGCGTCAAATGAGTCGTCTATGCCGTCCCATCTTTTTTTCAGGACAGAATCGTCCAGTATTTCGCGGAATACTTTGCCGAAGTTGAGCGGATATTTTTCCCCGCTCTTCGTATTGACAACGTCTATCATTATTACGTCGCACAGCCTGAACACGAACTTCGCCAGGAAAATGAACAGTGCGGTCTCGCGCCTCATGCTGTCCTCGGCTATGATGTGGCCCAGCCTGTACTTGCCGTCTTTTATGAGTATCATGTCGCACATGCCCGGGCCGCCGAC